>NZ_KB897826.1:3306-4115 GCF_000377185.1 Rhizobium sp. 42MFCr.1 | reverse complement strand
GCGGAACAGCGAGAGGATGTTCTGCGAAGAGGAGTTCGCGATCGACAGCGACTGGATCGCCAGCTGCTGCTGGGTCTGCAGGGCGCTGAGCTTGGAGGACTCTTCTTCCATGTCGGCGTCGACCAGGCGGCCGATACCGGAGTCGATCGAGTCGCTGAGCGAAGACACGAAGTCCGACTGGATGTCGACGCGAGTCTGGAGCGAACCGAGCTGCGAACCGAGGGTGGTCATGTTCTTCAGCGTGGTTTCGACGTCCGTCAGCAGGTTGTCGATTTCGGCTTGGGTCGTGGTGTTGCCGATCGTGAAGCCGTAGACCGACTGGCCGGAGCTTGCGCCGGTCCCACCAAGAATGCCGCCGGTGGTCGTGCCGTTGAACAGGGTGTTGGCCGTGCCGAGCACATAGTCGGTGGTCTTGATCGAGACCGTGCCGCCGGTGCCGCGGACGAAGGAGGAAACGACGTTGACGGTACCGCCGGTGTTGTTGACCCAGTTTTCGCCGTTGAACGAAGCGGATTGGGCAACGCTGTAGAGCTGTGCCTGCAGCTGGGTGATTTCGTCCTGAAGTTTGGTCTTGTCGACGCCAGCTTCGCTGGCTGCAACGAGCTTTGCCTTGATCTCGCCGACGAGGTCGATGGCGCTGTCGACAGCCGTGTATGCCGTGTCGAGCTTGGCGGCGCCCATGCCGAGGGCGTCGGAAACAGCCGAAAGGGCCTTGTTGTCCGACTTCATCGTCGTGGCGATCGACCAGTAGGCAGCGTTGTCGGCAGCCTTGCCGACGCGCAGGCCAGACGAAACGGCGTTCTGCGTGT
>NZ_KB897826.1:0-2491 GCF_000377185.1 Rhizobium sp. 42MFCr.1 | reverse complement strand
GTTGTCCGACTTCATCGTCGTGGCGATCGACCAGTAGGCAGCGTTGTCGGCAGCCTTGCCGACGCGCAGGCCAGACGAAACGGCGTTCTGCGTGTTATTCAAGCCCTTGTTGACGTTGCGCAGCGTCTGGAGTGCCGCCATGGCGGAGTTGTTGGTGTTAATGCTTGTCATAAGTCTGTCCCCAAAAACAAAATACAAAAGGAGGACATACCGGACTTCTATACCGGCGATGACGGACCAGCTTCATGCCACTCGGTGCCGTTTCTCTTGAGCAACCAAACCCGTCATGTCGGGAACAATTTTGCAGCCATTCATTGCCAACTCATTAAAACGGCTGATGAAACGGCGTCAGGTCCACGATGTGGTTAACGGTGTCCAAACACCCATAGGCGCCCGACCCAGCGGAACACGTCGGCTTCAAGCAAGCTTGGTGTGTCTAGATAGAGCAAAACTAGGCGCAATATGGCCTGCGCGCGTGTGGCCTTGGCGCTCGTCGACAAAATTCCGAATGGGGTGGGCTCTTGAATACCAATATTTCGTTTGCAGCGGCTTCGAAAGACTACCAAAAGGGACAGTATCTCAAGTCGCTTGAAGCGCTGAACCAAATCATCAACACGCAGAAGGATGTAAAAACGTACGTCCTGCTTGCCAAGAACCTGCTGAAACTCGGCTTCAAATCGGAGGCGGCAAGTGCCTATGCGTTGGCGGGCGAACTCGACAGCAACAAGGAGTCGCTTTACACGCGCGAAGCCGCGCTTCTGTATTTTGCTTGCGGCGACGAGGAGCAGGCCCTGCTTTACGCACTTCGTCTCATGTCTCTCGCTAGGTCCGACGTCGACCTTGCCAGCGTGCTTGTTAACATTCATCTGAAGCAGGGCCGAAAAGATCTCGTCAGTCCCTACCGCGACGTCATTTCCAAGAGCAGCAACCCGGACCATGCGCGCCTCGCCGTTCGAATGGTCGGCGACGACATTCTGGATGCGACCAACGAGACGCTTATCCGCAATCTCTTCAAGAAGTTTCCGGAGATCATATCGCTCCGGCTGCTCCTGCTCGTTTTCGCGCGCGAGGTGTGCGATTTCGATTTGGTCGCAAGGGAGTTTCAATCCGTACAGCGAATGCTCGAAAAGGGCGACCTGGGCTTCCTGGAACGCGACAACCCTTTCTACAACCTCCATTGGTGTGGCAACGAGGCGCTCAATGCGCGCGCCTCCCACACTCCTTCGCTTCCCCTGAAGGAGGCAGCCGCGCGGCGCAAAGCCGTTCCCCATTCATGGGGAGACAAAATTCGGATCGGTTATCTCTCCTCGGACTTTTGGGTTGGGCATGCGACTATGAAGTTGCTGCGCCGCGTCCTCGAGCTGCATGACCGAGACAAGTTCGAGGTGACGCTCTTCTGCCATACCACGGAGAAACACCTGGAACATGAGGCCAGCACTGTCGATCGCTCACAGTGGGGCGAAGTATGCATCGTCCGGGACATGACCGATGAAGAAGCCGCACAAGCCATTCGTGAGCGGCAGATCGACATCCTGATTGATCTCAAGGGGCACACACTCGGCGGACGGTCCAGAATACTAAACTATGGCGGGGCGCCAATACAGGCGACATGGCTTGGCTTCCCGGGCACGGTAACGGACATCGATCTTGACTACTCGATCGGCGATCGCTTCGTGCTGCCCGAGGGCAGTGAAGCGCACTATTACGAGAAGTTGGTGCGCATGCCGGACAGCTATCAGCCCAATGATCCCGCCAACCGTCCGAAGCCGAGGCCAACAACACGCGCTGAGGTCGGTTTGCCGGAGGATGCATTCGTCTTTGCCTCGTTCAACGCAAACCGCAAGATCAACGCGGACATACTCGACGTCTGGTGCAACATTCTCAAGCGCACGCCGAACAGCGTACTTTGGCTTATGCTTTCGTCACCGCGTACCGAGGCCAACTTGCGGAACTATATGAACAGGAGGGGGATCGATTCGAAGCGAGTGATCTTCTGCCCCCGCGTATCCTACGAAGAGCACATCGATCGCCAGCAGATGGCGGACCTCGGTATCGACACCTTCCCGGTCAACGGCCACACAACCACTTCCGAACAGCTCTGGGGTGGCCTGCCAGTCCTGACGGTCAAGGGCACCAATTTCGCTTCCCGCGTCACCGAGAGTCTGCTCAACGCAATCGGCTTGCCGGAACTCGTCGCCGCCGACATCAAGGCCTACGAGGACATGGCCGTCGAGCTCGCGAGCAGCCCGGAGCGCATTGCCGACTACAAGCAGCGCATTCGCCAGAACGCCTGCATCATGCCGCTGTTCGATGCGGAACGCTTCACGCTCCACCTCGAGAAGTCCTACGAGGTCATGGTGGAGCGCGCCAAGATGGGACTGGACCCTGACCACATCGACGTTCCGGCCCTGCCGCCGCGCACGGAGCCATTCTTCAGCTTCGACTAGATGGAAGCCCCACACAACAAAAAGCCCGCCGGTGAACGCCAGCG
>NZ_KB897825.1:0-183689 GCF_000377185.1 Rhizobium sp. 42MFCr.1 | reverse complement strand
CAGCATGCCCATGGTGGCCGGGTAGATGCTGCCGATCCTGATCTGGCGGATGCGGCTGCCGCCGGCTGCCCGGGTCAGTTCGGTGGTCAGGTCGATGTCGCTCAGGATCCGCACACAGCGATCATAGAAGGTTTCTCCTGCCCTGGTCAGCTCCACCCTTCTCGTCGAGCGGATGAACAGCGGACAGCCAAGTTCCCTTTCCAGCGACATCACGTGATTGCTGAGGGCCGGCTGGGCAATGCGCATCCTAGCTGCCGCCCGGCCGAAGTGCAGTTCCTCGGCCACCGCTTTGAAATAGGTAAGTTGGCGTAGTTCCATAGGCCGCTCCGGCGTCCAACCACGTATCATTTGGTTGCACGTCTGTTGCCTCACCCCTTACGGCGGAGCTAGGTTAACTTTTTGAAGAATCAGTCTTAACGAGTGTTCGATCAATAATGGACACATACTACAAGTCAAAATCGCCATGTCAAGGCGATTTCAACATGGGATAGCGATTTTGTTGCCCGTCCAGTGCAAAATGGCGCGCACAGCGCTTGGCATGAGCGTTAAGGAACTTGCCGAAGCAGCCAGTGTTTCGACAAATACCTTGGTACGCTTCGAACGCGGTGATGAACTCAAGCCGCGCACAATAGCCGCTATCCGATCCGTATTGGAGAATACGGGTATTGTTTTCATCGATGGAGACTATTCGGGCTCGGGAGGTCCGGGCATCCGGCTCTTGCACGATGAAGGAAACCTTCCGCAAAAATAACGCAGATTCCGCTATCAAATCTAGCCGCCCACCGGAGGGCTGCGCTATTTCGAGGTCGAGGCAGAGGTCGGAGTTCCCGCGGTATTTATAGTCAAACCACCGAGCCTATGGAACTCACGCGACCGAACTGCCTCAGCCCGAAGGAGTCCTCACTCGAGCCGACTGCTTTAAGTATTACTTTCAGCGGAACGGAGCCAACTTAAATAAAAGCCGTTCAATAGCTTATCGATAATCCTATCGGGGTATGCCCTACGATACTACTTACCGCAGATTACTGTCGTTCTCTCTTGCCGCAAACATGACAGGATAATTCCCTGAACATGTGTCGCAGTGCTAGTGAGGGCGTTTGTCATGCTGAGGATCAACATCAAGGACCGCGACTATTTGAGCGCGTACGGTGGCACCTCAACTGTTTACAGCGCAGCGGCAACAGGCAGCGCCCTTTTCGTCAACGCAACAGTGAGTTCGTCAGCCAGCGACAGCGCAGTTGCCGATTTGAGTGCCGTCAGCTCTGTAAACCCGCTCACGGGATCGACGACCACAGCAACTCCTTTGACAAATGCAGCGGCGTCACAAACGTCAGGAGCTTCAACCGCCTCTCCCGCAGGCGATACGACGGGCGGAACGAGCTTGGCGCTTACTACCGCCACAACGCCGACCGCAGATTCTTCGACTTCCGACCCGCAGACGCCGAAACCACGCACCGTCCTGCCTCCAGATCCTTCCACGCTTATCGTCACGACGTCGCTGGAGCCGGCGCTGTCGGCTGCCCCGGAGCCTACCCTGCAGGGCTCAAGCGTGAGCGATACGTCGAGTGCTCCGGTCCTGAAGTTCTCGGTAGCAAGCGCGGGACCGACGGAGCCAGACAGTTCATCCCCGTCAACACCGGCGACTGCACCGGCGACCCTGGCCGCAACAGCCTCGTTAACGACAGAGACAGTTACAGTTACGCCTGCTGCCACCCCGACGCTCAACAAGATCGCCCTCGAAAACATGAAGCAGGGCAATCCGATCAGCGAATGGGGTCTCGACGGTGACGGCGGCGGGACCATTCAGGGCTTTGCGACAGAAATCAGCACCAACATCGGTCAGACGGTCGACTTCAAGATCGCAACGGATTCGACCCACTATCGCATCGATATCTATCGCCTCGGCTATTACGGCGGGGATGGTGCGCGCAAGGTCGCGTCGATCGACCAGTCACTGACGACGGCACAGATCCAGCCGCATCCGATCGTCGACATGTCTCTTGGCCTGATCGACTGCGGCAACTGGTCGGTATCTGCAAGCTGGCAGATTCCGGATGATGCGGTATCAGGCGTTTATATTGCCAAACTGGTCCGCGAGGATGGGACAGAAGACGCGAGCATCATTCCATTTGTCGTGCGTGACGACGCCTCGACGAGCGACATTGTCTTCCAGACATCCGATACGACCTGGCAGGCCTACAATGCCTGGGGTGGGGCGAGCCTCTACTACGGAGAGGTTCCAGTCGATCCGGCAGACATGATCGGCTACCTGCCTCCGAACTGCAGTTGCGGCCTGACGGCAATTGGGCGTGCATCGGCAATCAGCTACAACCGGCCGATCATCACCAATACCAGCCCGGTTGGCGGAACCTGGGATTACATTTTCGGGGCCGAGCATTCCGCGATCCAATGGCTGGAACAGAACGGTTACGACGTATCCTACATCTCAGGCGTCGACGCCTCCCGAAACGGCAACCTGCTGCTCAACCACCAGGCCTATCTGTCGGTCGGTCATGACGAGTACTGGTCTGCCGATCAGCGCGCCAACGTCGAGGCCGCACGTGACAGCGGTGTCAATCTCGCCTTCTGGAGCGGCAACGAGTGCTACTGGAAGGTCCGTTGGGAAAGCAGCATCGACGGAAATGGTCAGGCCTACCGCACGATGGTCTGTTACAAGGAGACCTGGGGAACCAGCACTGACCCGAGCGATACCGGCACAGGGACGTGGCGCGATCCACGCTATGCCGACCCCGGACAGGAGCCAGAAAACTCGCTGACCGGAACCATGTTCACGGTCGACAGCTATCGCGCAGATACCATATCCATACCCTACGACTATTCAAACCTGCGCTTCTGGCGAAACACCGATGTTGCCAATCTGCAGCCCGGGGAAACCTACAACCTCGTTCAGAACCTGTTGGGCTACGAATGGGACTCTGACGTCGAAAATGGCTTCCGGCCCGCTGGACTGATCAACCTGTCCCTGTCCAGTGTGTCGGTCAACAGCTACCTGCGTGACTACGGCACGACAGTAGGCGACGCCGTCGTTGAACACAGCCTGACGATGTACCGTGCGGAAAGTGGCGCATTGGTCTTTGGCGCCGGCACCGTTTTCTGGTCCTGGGGTCTGAACGATCAGCATGAGGGGACCTACACGCCGACTGATCCGAACGTACAGCAGGCCATGGTCAACATGTTCGCGGACATGGGGATTCAGCCAACGACTCTGGATGCCAGCCTGATTCTGGCAACGCAGTCGACTGATACATTGAAGCCAACGTCGACAATCACCTCGCCCATCATTGGTGCAAGCTTTGTCGAGGGACAGCACGTGACCATCACTGGCACGGCGCAGGATTTCGGGGGCGGCATCATTGCTGGCATCGAAGTCTCCACCGACGGTGGACAGCACTGGTTCAAGGCCACCGGCCGCGAGAACTGGAGCTACAACTGGGTCGTCCAGGCCAGCGGTACTTACACGGTCATGTCACGCGCCGTGGATGACAGTGTCAACATGGAAACCCCATCATCCGGCAAGCAGGTCACGGTGGCCCTGCCAGCGACTTCAAGTCTCTGGACACTCGCATCAAAGCCGACCGTGGAAACCGCGATCGATCGCGATCCCGTGGAGCTTGGGGTGCGCTTCCAGGCCACAACGGGAGGGTTTGTCGAGGGGATCCGCTTCTACAAGGGCTTCTATAACACCGGCGAGCATGTTGTCAGTCTCTGGACCAGCACTGGGACGCTGATTGCAACCGGCGTCTCGGTCAACGAATCACTTTCGGGTTGGCAGACCGTCATGTTCTCCAGCCCGATCGCGATTTCTGCCGGAACAACCTATGTCGCATCCTATCACAGCAACGGGTTCTTCTCCGTCACGGAGAACTATTTCGGTTCGACATACGCCAATGGTGCGCTGAAGGCAGTCGACGGTGGCGGTGTCTATGCGTACGGCTCGACCAGCACTTTTCCCGGCAACAACCCCGGCGGGTCGAACTACTGGGTTGACGTCATCTTCGACGCTGGGCCGAACAGCGTTCCTATTGCCAGCGATGACAGCGGCTTCTCGGTCTCACGCAATGGCACATTGACGATTTCGATAGCGTCTCTCGTTGCCAATGACAGCGATCCGAACGGTGACGCGCTAACCATCTCCGCTGTAAGCAACGCTCTGAATGGAACGGTTTCGCTGGATACCCAGACCGGCAATGTCATCTTCACGCC
Organism: Rhizobium sp. 42MFCr.1; assembly: GCF_000377185.1. NCBI lineage: Bacteria > Pseudomonadati > Pseudomonadota > Alphaproteobacteria > Hyphomicrobiales > Rhizobiaceae > Rhizobium > Rhizobium sp. 42MFCr.1. The sequence continues at coordinate 179,465 of NZ_KB897825.1, read as the reverse complement.
CAATGCGAACTACACCGGGCCGGCAAGCTTCAGCTACACGCTTTCCGACGGCCGCGGCGGCACTGATCAAGGCGATGTCAGCCTGACCGTCGAGGAAGGGCCGGTCGGCCAATCACTGTTCCAGGCCGGCGAAGGCCCTGGAAATACGGGCTACAACGACAATGCCCCACTCGAACTGGGCATGAAATTTTCCGCCTCGACAAGCGGAACGCTCACCGGCATTCGCTTCTACAAGGCGACAGGCGATACTGGGCCGCATACTGGTTCAATATGGACTGCCGACGGGACGCTGATCGCCACTGTCACATTCACAAATGAGTCCCTGAGCGGTTGGCAGACGGCCAAGTTTTCCTCGCCAATCCAGATTACAGCTGGAACAACCTACGTTGCTTCCTATCATACGACAGGCAGCTATGTCGCAACTGCCGACTATTTCTCGACTGCTCATACCAGTGGTGCGCTGACCGGCTTGTCCAGCGCTGCCAGCGGCGGCAACGGCGTCTTCTCCTATGGGGCGAATACGACGTTCCCAACCTCCAGCTACCAGGCGGCGAACTACTGGGTGGATGTCGTCTTCAATCAATCGACAGTCAACAGTGCCCCGGTTGCAGCAAACGATAACGGGTTTACCACCTACTCGAACACAGCCTTGTCAATCGCGGCAGCAAGCCTGCTTGCCAACGACACGGATCCTGATGGCGATGGGCTGACGATCACCGGGGCAGATGGCGCAACAAATGGCACGGTGACGTTTGATAGCCAATCCAACTCCGTCATCTTCACACCAACGACAGGCTACGTAGGCGCTGCAAGCTTCAGCTACTCCATTTCTGACGGTCGCGGCGGAACATCCACTGCCACTGTCTCCCTCAATGTCGGAGCTCAAGCCACTGGTGCCGGTTTGTTCACGAGCTCGGACACGCCAAGTGTTCCCGCTGGAGATGACTCCTCCTCTGTTGAATTGGGCGTCAAGTTCGTGGCATCCGCACGCGGCGAAATCACGGGCTTGCGCTACTACAAGAGTGCCCAGGACGTCGGCACCCATGTTGGCTCGCTCTGGAGCAGCACCGGCCAACTTCTCGCAACGGCGACGTTTACCAACGAAACGGCAAGCGGCTGGCAAACTGTGACCTTCTCGCAGCCGGTGACCATTTCTGCCGGTGTGACCTATGTCGCAAGCTATCATTCGAACGGCTTCTATGCGGCGACGCCCAACTACTTCACGACCGACCATAGCAACGGCGTGCTGACAGCACCTTCCAGTTCGACGAGCGGTGGTAACGGCGTCTATGCTTACGGGACCGGAACACTGTTTCCATCAGCCTCCTACAGTTCGGCCAATTACTGGGTCGATGTCATCTATCAACAGTCGACGCAAAACAGTGCACCTGTTGCTGTCAATGACAATGGCGTGTCTACAGGCATCGGAACGCCGATTGTCCTGCAGGCATCGAGCCTCCTTGCCAACGATAGCGATCCGGACGGTGACCAGATCTCGGTGGCAAGCGTCAGCAATGCGATCAACGGCACGGTAGCATTCAATAGCCAGGCGGGCACAATCACCTTCACGCCGCTCGCAGGCTATACCGGCGCGGCGAGCTTCGACTACACGATCCAGGACACACAGGGGCAAACATCAACGGCCAATGTCGCGGTGAACGTGACCAATCAGGGCAGCGAGCAGAACGTCTTTGCTGCCGGCACCACGCCCGCCATCGCGTCCGTCGATGACAACAGCCCGGTCAATCTCGGCATGAAGTTCCAGTCGAATGCAGCTGGCTGGATCACCGGCATTCGCTTCTACAAGAGCGAGGAGAATACCGGACCCCATACCGGCTATCTCTGGACGGCAAGCGGCACGCTGCTGGCGAGCGCGACTTTCACCAACGAGAGCGCAAGCGGCTGGCAGTCTGTCAATCTTTCGCAGCAGGTCGCAATCGATGCCGACACGACATACGTCGTCTCCTACAGCACGAACGGCAATTATTCGGCAACCGGCAACTACTTCAGCGACACGACGACCAACGGCAATCTGCAGGCCATGTCGTCGGCGCTGAGCGGTGGCAACGGCCTCTATGCATATGGCTCCAGCGGGTTGTTCCCGACGAGCACATACAACAGCACCAACTACTATGTGGACGTGGCATTCAGGCAGCAGCTCGCAGCGTAACAGCGAGTGGGGGAGTATCAATGACAGGTGGCGACAAGCGCCTCCCAGTAACGGTTTTGGCGGGTTTCCTCGGCGCGGGAAAGACAACCATCCTCAACCATGTATTGCGTAACCGGGAAGGACGCCGGGTCGCCGTCATCGTCAATGACATGAGCGAGATCAACATCGATGCCGAGCTCGTTCGTGATGGCGGCGCGAACCTGTCGCACACCAATGAAACACTGGTCGAACTCACCAACGGCTGCATCTGTTGCACGCTGCGCGACGATCTGTTGAGCGAAGTGCGCCGGCTTGCTGCCGACGATCGCTTCGACTATCTGCTGATCGAGGGTACCGGGATTGCCGAACCTCTGCCGATCGCCGCCACATTCTCCTTCCGTGACGAAAACGGCAGCGCGCTTTGCGATGTTGCCAGGCTCGATACGATGGTTTCCGTCGTCGACGCCGCCAACCTTCTGGCGGACTACTCGGGCGCCGATTTCCTGAGCGACCGTGGAGAAACCCGGGACACCGACGACGAACGGACACTCGTTGACCTTCTGGTGGAGCAGATCGAGTTTGCCGATGTCGTCGTGATCAACAAGGTCTCGGAGGTCAGTCCGGAAACACGCGCGATGGTGCGCCAGGTCGTTGCGGCACTCAATCCCGATGCGCGTGTCGTCGAGACGGACTTCGGTCACCTCGCCCTTTCCGCCATTCTCGATACCGGGCTTTTCAGCGAGGCGAAGTCCTCCCGGCACCCGTACTGGCACAAGGAGCTCTATGGCTGGGGCGATCATGTTCCCGAAACCGAAGAATACGGCATTTCGAGCTTCGTCTATCGCGCACGCCGCCCCTTTGATCCTGCTGCACTCGATCGCTTTCTCGCGCAGCAATGGCCGGGCCTCATTCGCGCCAAGGGGCACTTCTGGCTGGCAACACGGCCGAACGAAATCGGACTGCTTTCGATTGCCGGCACACAGCGACGCATGGACACCAAGGGCTTCTGGTGGGCCAGCGTATCCAGGGCGCATTGGCCACGCTACCCGCAATTCCGCCAGTTGCTCGACCGGTATTGGGATGCCGTGTGGGGCGATCGCCGCCAGGAACTCGTGTTCATCGGCGCGGGCTTTGATCAAAAGGCGATCAGCGCAGCGCTCGACGACTGCCTGATCGGAGACGAAGCAAGCTTCGACCCGGATCTCGGCAGACATCTGACGGATCCGTTCCCGGCCTGGCAACAGGCACAGCATCACCATCCATGACCACTCATCAAAACGAGGAGACGACAATGAGCAATGAACTCTATGCAGACGGAATTGGCGAAATCACTGTCACCGGCACCATCGTGCGCATCGATCTGATGTCGCTGTCGGCCACCGAGCGCGATCAGAACAACAACCCGAAGCCGGTCTTCCGCCAGCGGATCATCATGCCGGTCGACGCTTTCGCGAATGCCGTCGACCTGATGCAGAAGGCCCTTGGTGGATTGGTCGAAGCCGGTGCGGTGCGCCGTATCAATGATCTGCCATCAAGCGCGAAGGCTGAAATCATCCAGCCGTCGGGCAGCTCGGCAAACGCATCGCCGAACTTCAACTGACCAACGCCACTTCTTCAACCCAGACACCCGGGTGGGCCATGAGTACGTTTTTGCACACCAATCTACACTGCCTTGCTCTCGTTGCACGCCATCACGGCGTCGATCTGTCGCCCGAGCGCCTGCAGCACGACTATGCAGTCGACGAACGGCCGGTCGAAACCCGGCAGTTGCTGCGCATGGCCAAGGATGCCGGACTGCGCGCAAGGCAGATCAAGCTCTCCTGGACATCGCTGCTCCAGTTGGGCGAAGCCTTCCCGGTTCTGGCGGAACTCGACAACGGCAACTGGGTCGTCATTGCCGGCCCCGCCATGGGTGAGGAAGAGGCAAAGATCAGGGTTCTCGACCCGCTCGCCGAGCGCCCTGACTTCATTCTCCTGAACCAGGAGCAGTTCATCAGGTCCTGGTGTGGATCTGTGGTGATGATGAAGCGGAACTTCGGCATCAATGATGCCGACCAGCCCTTCGGCTTCCGCTGGTTCATTCCTGAAATCATCAAGCAGCGCAGTTTCTTCCGCGATGTCGCCCTTGCCGCCATCGTCCTGTACGGCCTTGGCCTGATGACGCCGATCTTCTTCCAGCTCGTCATCGACAAGGTGCTCGTCCATCAAAGCTACGCGACGCTGACGGTCCTGACCATCGGCATCGGCATTGCGCTCGTCTTCGATGCGGCCTTCAGTTTCCTGCGCCGCTACCTGTTGCTCTATGCCACGAACAGGATCGATATCCGTATTGCGACGCGCACCTTCGGTCATCTGCTCAATCTTCCCATTGCCTTGTTCGAGCAGGCATCGGCAGGTGTCCTCGTCAAGCATATGCAGCAGACCGGCAGGATCCGCGAGTTTCTGACCGGCCGCCTGTTCCTGACACTTCTCGACGGCGTCTCGCTGCTGGTCTTCATTCCGATCCTGCTTCTCTACAGCGTCAAGCTGACGCTCGTTGTCATCGGCTTTGCAGCCCTTGTCGGCCTCGTCGTCATGCTGCTCGTCGGCCCCTTCCAGCGCCGTCTTCAGGCACTCTACAAGGCCGAAGGCGATCGGCAGGCCTTGCTCGTTGAAACCGTCCACGGCATGCGAACCGTCAAGTCGCTGGCGCTTGAACCCCGCCAGCGTCGCGCATGGGACGACTATTCGGCGCAATCGATCTCTGTCCGGTTCCGTGTCGAGAAGATCTCGACGGCTGCTCAATCGATGACCGGACTTCTCGAGAAGCTGATGAGTGTCGCCATCATTGGCCTTGGCGCGCTCGATGTCTTCAATGGCGCGATGACGATTGGTGCGCTGGTCGCATTCAACATGCTGGCCGGTCGCGTCTCTGGCCCACTTGTCCAGATCGTGACGATGGTGCACGAGTACCAGGAAGTTGCGCTTTCGGTGCGCATGCTCGGCGAGATCATGAACCAGCGCCCGGAACAGGCTGGTCGCGGTCGTGGTATTCGCCCGCACCTTCGAGGCAACATCGAATTCGACAAGGTGACGTTCCGCTACGGGCCGGACGGCCCGCCGGCGCTCGACAACGTCTCCTTCAGCATTCCCGCCGGCTCCGTCTTCGGTGTTGTTGGCAAGAGTGGTTCGGGCAAGACGACGATCACCAGGCTGATCCAGGGTCTCTATCAGAACCAGCAGGGCATTGTGCGGATGGACGGCTATGACAGCCGCGAGATCGACCTCGTGCATCTGAGGACGAGTACGGGTGTCGTGCTGCAGGACAACTTCCTCTTCCGCGGAACCGTTCGCGAAAACATCGCGGCGGCAAAGCCCGATGCAAGCATCGAGGAAATCATGGAAGCGGCACGCATTGCGGGCGCTGAGGAGTTCATCGAGCGGCTTCCGCGTGGCTTCGACACCATGCTGGAAGAAAACGCCTCGAACCTGTCGGGCGGTCAGAAACAGCGTCTGGCAATCGCCAGAGCGCTCATTACCGATCCAAAACTCCTCATTCTCGACGAGGCCACCAGCGCACTCGACCCTGACAGCGAGACGATCATTCGTCAGAACCTCAGCCAGATTGCGGCAGGAAGAACGGTGGTCATCGTGTCTCACCGGCTCTCCACGCTCGTCGACTCCGATGCCATTCTCGTCGTCGAACGCGGCAAGATCGCCGATATCGGCAGGCATGATCAGCTGGTCACACGCTGCATGACATACCGTCACCTTTGGTCACAGCAGATGAGGCAGGTAGCATGAACGCGCGCGCTCAAAAACCAGGAGAGAACCTGCCTGTTCCAACGACCGCCCCGGTCACGCAGCCAGCCCTCCGGCGCTCGCTGCCATCAGCGATTGCGGAGTTCCAGTCGGATGCCGTGGAGCTGGAGGAGCGCGCTCCGCCAAGGGTCGCCCGCATGACGCTCTACGGCATCACCGCGCTGATTGCTGCGGCCATCACCTGGGCGTCGGTGTCATCGATCGACGAGGTCGTCGTTGCCCCCGGCAAGCTGATCACGACTGAGCCGACCATCGTCGTGCAGCCGCTCGAAACATCGATCATCCGAACGATCAATGTGGCGGCCGGCGCGATCGTGCAGAAGGGCCAGGTGCTTGCCACGCTTGACGCGACGTTCAGCCAGGCTGACGCCGATCAGCAGCGGGCAAAATTTGTTGCACTCGACGCCCAGGTGAAGCGTCTGGAAGCAGAGCTTGCCGGTGCGGACTACACCCAGACGGCGGGCGGATCGCGCGACGAACTGCTTCAGATGCAGCTGTTCGGACAGCGCCGCGCCTATTACATGGCTCAGTTGCAGAACTACGATCAGCAGATTGCGGCCCAGGCAGCGACGATTGCTTCCAGCCGAAACCAGGAGGCAGTCCTCACCAATCGACGCGAAACGCTGTCCCAGATCGAGGGTGCGAGGGAGCGGCTTTATAATCGCGAGAGCGGATCCCTGATAACGCTTCTGGGGTCGCGTGACGCCCGCCTTGACGTCGAGACCACTCTTTCGGCCGTCCAGGGCAGGGCCGATGAGGCCGAGCATACCTTCGCCAAGCTCAAGGCAGACCGACAGGCATTTATCGAAGACTTCAGGCGCGCAGCCATGGAGCAGCTCGTCGACCTGCGCAGCCAGCGCGACACTGCGGCCGAAGAACTGAAGAAGATGGAGCTTCGCCGCGACATGGTGGTCCTGTCGGCACCGGCTGATGCCGTCGTGCTTGACCTTGCGGCGCGCTCCGTCGGCTCCGTCGTTCGGGAGGCAGAGCCGATCTTGACGCTTGTTCCACTGAATGTCCCGCTTGAGGCAGAGGTCAACGTCAATACGCGTGACATCGGTCGTATCACGGCGGGCAAGGATGCGCGGATCAAATTTGACGCCTATCCGTTCCAGAAGTTCGGCACCGCATCCGGAACGGTCAGGACGGTGAGCCGCGATGCATTCACGCCATCCCAGCAGGAGGCAGCGACCCAGACGCCAGCGCCTTACTTCAAGGCACGCATACCGCTTGCAGATCCAAAGCTGAAAGGCTCGGACGAGCCCGTGAGACTGCTTCCCGGCATGACCGTTTCAGCCGAGATCATGGTGGGGCGTCGCACGGTCATCTCCTACTTCCTCTATCCCATCTTGCGAGGGCTCGACAGCGCAATCAGAGAACCCTGATACGACAGCGGTCTCCCTGTTGGCGGATGCCTGATGGCTCCGCCTCAGCGCCTCGCGTCCAGTGGGGATGCAGTGTCCTCGACAATATGCTAGTCGCACTGTCACCATCCAGGGAGGAATCGGTGACGGCAGCGACAAATCCTGAAGATGCTCGGGCAAGCGAGTTGATTCGACGCATTCTGGATGAAAGCCCGCTGAAGGCAGCGAGCTTCATCGTGACTATCTACGGTGACGTCGTCGAGCCGCGCGGCGGCATTGCCTGGATCGGCAACCTGATCGAGACCTGCGCGGACGTTGGCATCAGCGAGACGCTGGTGCGCACCGCCGTCTCCCGGCTCGTCGCCGCAGGCCAGCTTTCCGGAGAAAGAGAAGGACGGCGCAGCTACTACCGACTGTCACACTCGGCCGGCAGCGAGTTCGCGGCAGCGGCCCGCGTGCTGTTTTCTGCTCCCGAGGAGAGCGGGTGGCAGTTCGTTCATGTGATGGGGCCAGCGGTCGAAGACGCCATGCAGGTGCTGAAGCGCGCTGGCCACGCGCGTCTCAACGACCGCCTGGCGGTCGGCCCTGCAAGGGCGGTGACCGCGACAGTGCCTGCCCTGATTTTCCGCGCAGAACCGCCACGAGATCCAAAAGCCCTGCAAGAATTCGCCTCCGAGTACTGGGATCTGACAGTGCATGCGGAAGCGTATGCGGTTTTTCTGGCGCAGTTCGGTGCTCTGCTCAGCCCGGATGCCTCCGTCAGTTTTTCGCCTTCCATGGCGCTGACCATCCGCCTGCTACTCGTGCATCGCTTCCGCGCCGTTCATCTACACGATCCGAGATTGCCCTCAGGCGCACTCCCCGACGACTGGCCGGGAAAGGCAGCGCGGCAGCTGTTTGCCCGGGCCTACAGGCAACTTTCTCCGGCCGCCGATGCCCACGTGGCCCGCACCTTTGTCACGGCCTCCGGGCCTTTGCCCGCATCGACCGCAGCGACGGACCTGCGCCTGGGGATGCTGGCCCACGAGGCTTTCTAGCAATCTCACGATCAGCTTTTCGGCCGCCGGCGCGGCTTTCGTGCTAAGGTTTTTCCTGCAGAATATTAAATATCACAAACTTTCCACAAAAATGCATTGCTCTGTGACATATCGCATGCTAATAACATGACCGATCGGTCGGTTAATCAATACTGAATTGATCAGCTTTGCGAGAGCAGGAGGAAATCGCGCATGTCGGAAGCATTCATCTGTGATGCCGTTCGCACACCCATCGGTCGCTATGGCGGCGCGCTGGCAACGGTTCGCGCAGACGATCTGGCCGCCCTCCCCCTCACTGCGCTGATGGAACGCAATCCTGACGTCGACTGGAGCAAGGTCGATGATCTGATCTACGGCTGCGCCAATCAGGCGGGCGAAGACAATCGCAATGTCGGCCGCATGGCTGTCCTTTTGTCGGGCATGCCGATCAGTGTCCCTGCAACAACCGTCAACCGCCTGTGCGGCTCCGGCATGGATGCCGTCGGCATGGCGGCAAGAGCGATCCGCGCCGGCGACTGTGACCTCGTGATTGCCGGCGGCGTTGAAAGCATGAGCCGGGCGCCTTTCGTCATGCCGAAGGCAGACAGCGCCTTTTCCCGCTCCAACGCCATCTACGACACGACGATCGGCTGGCGCTTCGTCAATCCGAAGATGAAGGCAGGGTTTGGCGTCGATTCGATGCCTCAGACGGCCGACAATGTGGCAGCCGATTTCGGCGTCAGCCGCTCCGACCAAGACGCTTTCGCGGCCCGCAGCCAGGCCCGCTGGGCGGCTGCTCAGGAGGCCGGCCTCTTCGCGGATGAACTGGTCGCCGTCAAGGTCGCTCAAAAGAAGGGCGACCCCATCATTGTCGATCGCGACGAGCACCCTCGTCCAGGCACGACGATCGACCAGCTTTCCAGATTGAAGGGCGTCAATGGCCCTGATCTCAGCGTTACAGCCGGCAATGCATCGGGCGTCAATGACGGTGCAGCCGCTCTCGCCGTTGCAAGCGAAGCGGCCGCGAAGGCACAAGGCCTGACGCCGAAGGCGCGTATCGTCGCAATGGCGGCAGCCGGCGTCGAACCGCGCATCATGGGCGTCGGCCCGGCACCGGCCGCGCGGCGGGTGCTCGAGCGCGCCGGTCTTTCGATCGGCCAGATGGATGTGATCGAGCTCAACGAAGCTTTTGCCGCCCAGGCGCTCGCCGTGCTGCGCGATCTGGACCTCCCCGATGATGCGCCCCATGTCAATCCGAATGGCGGCGCCATCGCGATGGGCCATCCGCTCGGCATGAGCGGTGCCCGGCTGGTCACGACGGCAACCTACCAATTGCATCGCCAGGGCGGTCGCTACGCGCTTTGCACCATGTGCATCGGCGTCGGCCAGGGCATCGCGATCATTCTCGAGCGCGTCTGACGCGCCAAGGCAAAGGAGACGAACCATGTACGCACAGATGGTCAAGACCGACAGCGCCCGCGTCAAGACGCTCGATGAAATGGATCCGATCGAACGCGCCTTCCAGGAGCGCATTGACGCCGGCCAGAAGATCGAGCCGAAGGAATGGATGCCCGAAGGCTATCGCAAGACACTGATGCGCCAGATCAGCCAGCATGCGCATTCCGAAATCGTCGGCCAGCTGCCCGAAGGCAACTGGATCACTCGTGCCCCGACGCTCGAGCGCAAGGCGATCCTGCTCGCCAAGGTTCAGGACGAGGCCGGACATGGGCTTTACCTCTACTGTGCGGCCGAAACGCTCGGCATCACCAGGGACGAGATGTACGAGCAGCTGCACAGTGGCAAGGCGAAATACTCCTCGATCTTCAACTACCCGACGCTGAGCTGGGCCGACATCGGCGCGATCGGCTGGCTGGTCGATGGCGCGGCGATCATGAACCAGGTGCCGCTGCAACGCTGTTCCTACGGGCCTTACGCCCGCGCCATGGTCCGCATCTGCAAGGAAGAAAGCTTCCATCAGCGCCAGGGCTTCGACATCCTGATGAAGATGGTCAAGGGCACGCCCGCCCAGAAGGAAATGGTCCAGGATGCCTTGAACCGCTGGTGGTGGCCATCGCTGATGATGTTTGGCCCCTCCGACGACGCATCAGTGCATTCCGCCCAGTCCATGTCCTGGAAGATCAAGCAGAATTCGAATGACGAGTTGCGCCAGAAGTTCGTCGACCAGACAGTGCCGCAAGCGGAATATCTCGGCCTCACCGTTCCGGACCCGGATCTGAAGTGGAACGAGGAAAAGGGCGGCTACGACTTCGGCGAACCTGACTGGACCGAGTTCTTCGCCGTCATTGCCGGCAACGGCCCGTGCAACGCCGAACGCCTCGGCGCCCGGCAGAAGGCATGGAACGATGGCGCCTGGTTCCGGGACGGTCTCGTTGCCCACGCCGAGAAGATGACATCGCGTCGCGCCGCTCAGCGCACCGCAGCCGAATAATGCGTCCGGACGCATCGGCGTCCGCTCCAAGCAGTCGCAAGTCTTAACAATACGCGATTTCCGGGCCATGGCCCGTGAGAAACGCAAGACGGGAGAAATGTCCATGTCCAGCGAATGGCCTCTTTGGGAAGTCTTCATCCGCGGCCAGCACGGCCTCAATCACCGGCATGTCGGCAGCCTGCATGCGCCCGATGCCGAAATGGCCGTCAACAACGCACGTGATGTCTACACCCGCCGAAACGAAGGCGTGAGCATCTGGGTGGTACGCTCGAGCGACATCACCGCCAGCGCGCCTTCGGACAAGGGACCACTCTTTGATCCTTCGAATTCGAAGGTCTATCGTCATCCGACATTCTTCGACGTTCCCGAAGAAGTGGGGCATATGTGATGAGCGCTGCCTCCAACACGGCCGTCAGCCAGGCGGCACTTTTCGAGTTTCTCACGCGCATGGGCGACAATACCCTGATCCTCGGTCATCGCGTTTCCGAATGGTGCGGGCATTCACCGGCGCTCGAGGAAGACATTGCGCTTTCCAACACCGCGCTCGATCTGATCGGCCAGACACAACTCTGGCTCGGACTTGCCGGCGAAGTCGAAGGCCGGGGCCGCAGTGCCGACAATCTCGCCTATCTGCGTGATGCCCGCGACTTCCGCAACGTCCTGCTGGTCGAGCGTCCGAATGGCGATTTCGGCAAGACGCTGATGCGTCAGTTTCTGTTCGACGCCTGGCATTTCCTGATGCTGAAGGCGCTTTGCGGCTCGACCGACAAGCGCATTGCCGAAATCGCGGAAAAAGCCACGAAGGAAGTTGCCTATCACCTCGATCGCAGCCGCGATCTGATCATCCGCCTTGGCGACGGTACCGCCGAAAGCCATCGTCGCATGCAGGAAGCGCTTGACGATCTCTGGGCCTATACCGGCGAACTCTTCATCGGCGACGCGTCGGACGCGGAGCTTGTCGCTGCCGGCATTGCACCGGAACCGGAAAGCCTGAAGGCCGCCTGGGACGAGCTTGTTGGCGAGGCCCTGTCCGAGGCAACGCTCAAGAAGCCGGCCGATGGCTTCATGCACAAGGGCGGCAAGCGCGGCCTTCATACCGAACATATGGGCTTCATCCTGGCCGATCTGCAATTCCTGCAGCGCGCTTATCCGGGCGCGACCTGGTAACGGAAGGAGGCGGTCATGACGGCCGTAACTTTGCCTTCGACATCAGACGTCTGGCAGTGGCTTGCGGAGGTTCCGGATCCCGAGATTCCGGTGATCTCCCTGGTTGATCTCGGCATTATCAGGGATGTCGCCTTCGATGACGACACGCTGGTTGTGACGGTAACGCCAACCTATTCGGGCTGTCCGGCAACCGCGATCATCAATCTCGATATCGAGCGGGCGCTGCATGAGAAGGGCATCGGAAAGCTGCGGCTGGAACGCCAGCTTTCGCCGGCCTGGACGACGGACTGGATCAGCGCCGAAGGTCGCGAAAAGCTCAGGGCCTATGGCATTGCGCCGCCTGTCGATGGCACCGCGATCGACGGGATCCTGCGCCAGCGCGTCGATCGGCTCTCCGGTCGTTCCAATCTGACGATCGCCTGTCCGCGCTGCGGATCGGCAAACACCGAAAAGATCAGCCAGTTCGGCTCGACGCCCTGCAAGGCGAGCTATCGCTGCACCGACTGTCTGGAACCATTCGATTATTTCAAGTGCATCTGACCCTTTGCCTAGTGAGGTCCGCAATATGGCACGTTTCCATTCCCTTCAGGTCACCGACGTCAAGCGCGAGACGCGCGATGCCGTGGTCGTCACCCTTGCTCCGCTGGACGAGGACCGCGGTGCGTTCGATTTCACGCAGGGCCAGTATCTGACGTTTCGCCGCCAGTTCGATGGCGAGGAACTCCGTCGCTCCTACTCGATCTGTGCCGGGCGTGACGAAGGTATCTTGAGGGTCGGCATCAAGCGGGTCGACGGCGGCTGCTTTTCGACCTGGGCCAATGAAGAGCTCAAGATTGGCGATACGATGGAAGCGATGCCGCCGATGGGCGCGTTCTTCACGGCAATCGAGCCCGAAGTTTCCAAGAGCTACATCGGCTTTGCTGCCGGCAGCGGCATCACGCCGGTGCTCTCCATCATCAAGACCACCTTGGCGCGTGAGCCCCATTCGCGCTTCACGCTCGTCTACGCAAACCGGCAGATCAGCTCGATCATGTTCCGCGAGGAGCTGGACGATCTGAAGAATAGCTATCTCGGTCGCCTGTCCATCCTGCACGTGCTGGAAAGCGAAGCCCAGGATATCGACCTCTTCACGGGTCGTATTGATACCGAAAAGTGCGCAGCATTGTTCAGGCACTGGATCGACCTGAAATCCGTCGACACCGCATTCATCTGCGGTCCGGAACCGATGATGTTGACGATCGCCGCTGCCCTTCGCGACCACGGGATGCGCGAAGAGCAGATCAAGTTCGAGCTCTTTGCTTCCTCGCAGCCAGGCCGGGCGCGCCGAAAGACGGAAAGCGCTGCCTTGGCCGATCGCGACGCGGCGTGTGAGGCAACCGTCACCCTCGACGGTGCAACCCGTGTCTTCAAGATGCCGAAGCAGGGGCAAACGCTGCTGGAAGCCGCGCTCGAGAACAACATGGACGCGCCATACGCCTGCAAGGCAGGTGTCTGTTCCACATGTCGGGCCAAGGTGATCGAGGGCGAGACCGAGATGGAGGTCAACCATGCGCTCGAGGATTACGAAGTGCGCCAGGGCTATGTTCTGACCTGCCAATGTTATCCGCTGAGCGACCGGGTCGTGGTCAGCTACGACCAATAAGGCGCGAAAGCGAGGGAGGAATAGCCAATGTCCGATACGATGCCGATCGAGGAATACCTGCTGAAAGGTGGCGTGCTGACGTCGCCTGACAATGTGACCCCACGCTATCGCGGCGAGCTTTTGCGCCTGATGGCAAGTTTCGTCGATAGCGAGCTTGCGGGTGCAGCCGGCTTTGCCGACACGATCAACGACGCCCCAGGGATCAAGGAGCGCATCGCGTCTGCCAAGATCGTGCTTGAAAAAACCGACCATGCCGGTCGGGTCCTTGAGATAATGGGCAGCTTTGGCGCCGACACCGGCCGTTACGCCGTCCATCATCCCTGGGACGCCCGGCTGGAGCGCGACGCCGATATCGGTGCGGCGCGTCAGGGCGGCGACATGCGCCTTTCGGTCTTCCACTATCCCCTGCATGGCTGGATCGACGCGGTTGTCATGAACGTGCTGATGGGTACCGCAAGCACCATCCAGCTGCGCGAGCTTGCCCGCGTTTCCTACCAGCCACTTGCCGAAGTGTTCCGCGCCATTCTACCCAGCGAGGCGCATCACACCGAACTCGGCATCGAGGGACTGAAGAAAATTGCCGAGACGGAAGACGGAGCAACGGCAGCGCGCAAGGCAATCGCCTATTGGCGCCCGCGCGTTGCGGCAAGCTTCGGGCTCTCCGGCTCGGCGCGCTACGAAACGCTGGCTCGCTTCGGCCTTCGCCACACACCCAACGAGACGCTGCTATCCGAATGGCAGACGGCCGTTGATGCGCAGCTTGCTGCGCGCAATCTGAACTGACCGGAAGGATAAGACGATGAACGTCCTGGTAAACCCGCCGCGCCGCCTCGAAAGCTATGTTTATGGCCGCTGGGTTCCCGGCACGAAGGATGGCGCCGAACTCCTCGACGCTTCGACAGGCGTACCGGTTGCATTGATCGATTCCACCGGCGTCGACTTTGCCGCATCTCTTGCCTACGGCCGCAAGAAGGCTGGCCCGGCCCTGCGTCGCATGTCGTTTCATGAGCGTGCCGCCATGCTGAAGGCACTTGGCCAGGCGCTGATGGAGAGCAAGGAAGAATTCTACGCCCTTTCCTCGGCCACCGGTGCGACCAAGGCAGACAGCTGGATCGATATCGATGGCGGCATTGGCACTCTCTTGTCCTATGCCTCAAAGGGACGGCGCGAGTTGCCGAATACGCGCGTGCTTGTTGACGGCGACGTGGAAAACCTGTCGCGCGACGGCACGTTTGCCGCCCGGCACATCCTGTCGCCGCTGCAGGGCGTCGCCATTCACATCAATGCCTTCAACTTTCCGGTCTGGGGCATGCTGGAGAAGCTGGCGCCGACCCTGCTTGCCGGCATGCCGGCTATCGTCAAGCCGGCGAGCCAGACGGCCTATCTGACCGAACTGGTCGTGCGCCGCATGGTCGAGACGGGCCTGCTTCCCGAAGGCGCCGTGCAACTTGTCTGCGGCTCCGTCGGCGATCTTCTTGATCATGTCGACGGACAGGATGCCGTTACCTTTACCGGTTCGGCCTGGACCGGCCGCAAGCTGAAGACGCATCCGGCGATCATCGAGAATTCGGTCCGCTTCACCATGGAGGCCGACAGTCTCAATGCCTCTGTCCTCGGTCTCGACGCGGCCCCCGGCACCGAGGAGTTCGACCTTTTCGTCAAGGAAGTCTCCCGCGAGATG
Organism: Rhizobium sp. 42MFCr.1; assembly: GCF_000377185.1. Classification (NCBI taxonomy): domain Bacteria; kingdom Pseudomonadati; phylum Pseudomonadota; class Alphaproteobacteria; order Hyphomicrobiales; family Rhizobiaceae; genus Rhizobium; species Rhizobium sp. 42MFCr.1. Next base: position 164,196 of record NZ_KB897825.1, on the reverse strand, counting down.
ACGGCGAAGGCCGGCCAGAAGTGCACGGCGATCCGCCGCGTCATCGCACCCCGCGCCTATTGCGACGCTCTTGTCGCCGCTCTCGGCGATCGTCTTGGCAAGACGGCGCTCGGCAATGCGGCCGATGAAAACGTCCGCATGGGCCCGCTCGCAAGCCTTGCCCAGCGCGACGAGGTCCGCGCCCGCATCCGCGATCTTCTTGCCGACGCGGAGATCGTTGCCGGCGATCCGGATAATCCCCGCGTCGTCTCCGGAGACGCTGAGGCCGGAGCCTTCCTCAATCCAGTGCTGCTATACTGCGACAAACCCTGGGACGCCCGGGCTGTTCACGACGTCGAAGCCTTCGGCCCGGTCAGCACGGTCATGCCCTATGACAGCGCCGAGGAGGCTGTCGACCTTGCCCGTCGCGGCAAGGGAAGCCTGGTATCGTCGGTCTTCACCAATGATCCGGCCTTTGCCGAAGAGGTTGTTCTCGGCATGGCGCCCTTCCACGGCCGCGTGCTGATCGGCAACCGGGTCAGCGCCAAGACCTCGACCGGCCATGGCTCACCGCTGCCGGGTCTCGTGCACGGCGGTCCGGGACGCGCCGGCGGCGGCGAGGAGTTGGGCGGACTTCGTGGGGTCAAGCATTACATGCAGCGCACCGCGGTCCAGGGCTCGCCAACGCTTCTTTCCGCGGTCACCGGCCGCTGGGTTGCGGATGCCGAGGTGCGCAAGGATGGCGAACATCCCTTCCGCAAGTCTCTCGCCGAACTGCGGATCGGCGACCAGCTTGTCACCGGAACACGCACCGTCACGCTTGAGGATATCGAGCACTTCGCCAACTTCACCGGCGACACCTTCTACGCCCATATGGACGAGGAAGCCGCTCGCGCCAATCCGTTCTTCGATGGGCGCGTTGCCCATGGCTACCTGATCGTCTCATTTGCTGCCGGCCTCTTCGTCGACCCGGCCCCAGGCCCGGTTCTCGCCAATTACGGCGTCGACAACCTGCGCTTCCTCACGCCGGTCAATCCGGGCGATACGTTGCAGGTGAAATTGACCTGCAAGGAGATCAATCCGCGCATCGGCGCCGAGCACGGCGAGGTGCGCTGGGACTGCAATGTGACCAACCAGAACGGTGCGACGGTCGCCCAATACGATGTTTTGACGATGGTCGCCAAGACGAGAGACTAAGGCAAGGGACTGATCAGATGGCTATGGTCTATTCCTATGATGGCGTCGTGCCTGTGATCCATCCGGCGGCCTTCGTCCATCCGGCCGCGGTGGTGATCGGCGACGTCATCATCGGACCGGCCTGCTATGTCGGGCCTTGCGCCGTGCTGCGCGGGGATTTCGGGCGCATTGTCATGGAACGCGGTTCGAACGTCCAGGAGACCTGCGTCGTGCACAGTTTCCCAAATGTCGAGGTGGTGATCGGCGAAGAAGGCCACATCGGGCATGGCGCCGTGCTGCACGGCTGCCGGATCGGTCGCAATGCCATGGTGGGGATGAATGCGGTCGTCATGGACGAGGCTGTCATCGGCGAAAATTCGATCGTTGCCGCCATGGCCTTCGTCAAGGCGGGGGCTGACATCCCGGCAAACAGCCTGGCGGTCGGCTCGCCGGCCAGGGTCATCCGCGAGCTCAGTGAAAAGGAAATCGCCTGGAAGCGCCAGGGCACCGGCGTTTATCAACGTCTCGCCCTGGAGGCCAGAGACAAGCTTCAACCGGCCGAACCGCTCAGCGAGCCGGAGGAAGACCGGCGACGGATCCAGGCACCCGAATATGATCCATTGATCCTGGAACGGCTGAAATTCCGCGATTGAGGCAAAGCACGCTTCACCCAAAAAGGGCGACGGATACTCGAGTGTCAGAAGCTTTTAGGATTGTCTTTGGCAGCGGGCAAGACATTGATTTCGCTTACTGCGCCGGGATAATCCTTGGCACCCTTCCAGATGCGTCCTACGCGTGATCGACAACATCCGTTGGATCGCCACCATGAGGAAGTTCAGAAGACATTGGCCAACATGAGCGCAATACTCACGACACCAGGCTCCAAAATCCCGACTTCCTTCCGTAGTCGCGCTTGATGTCCACCATATACACCTCATGTGGCCGAACGCTGCCGAAATCCTCGATCTGACTCGCCAGGGACCGGCATTCTGCAAGGTGTCGTGCCGCGTGCTTGTAACGGCTCGATCGGCCGCTCTCCAAAGTAAAGTCGATCATTGATCGCAGCACGATCGTCGCGGCCAGTGGTTGTTTCGTCGAAAGCGCTTCCGCAGCCGGCGTCATCAACTCATAGAGGTCGCCATCCAGTTCCGCCGCCCGCTTCGTAACGAGCTTTGACGCTTCCGCCAATGAAGGCCAGCGCAGGAAGAAGTAGAGAGCGCGATGAACGTCCGGGAACGCTTGGGCGTAGGCGAATGCCCTCTCCTCCGCTTCCAGATCGTCGAAGTCCGGCAGGCGGCGCGCATAGGCGCGCAGGTGGTCGTCGTTCAGGGACTGCTCGAAGCACTCCCAGCGAAACGCCTGGGCTTCGTCGTTGCGCCCCAGGGCTTCCAGTGCCTCGGCGCGGGCAAGCTGCCATTCGAAGGGGACATCCGCCCGGCCTTTCGCATCAACCTTCTCGAGGGCTTTCAGTGCTTCCTCAGCCCGTCCCGCCGAGACCAGACGGTTGGCGATGTCAGCCGCGACCATCGGCGCTCCATGTGTCCTTTCCGGCTGCTGCGCAATATAGGCATCCACATCACCCTGGGCGTCGGCTATTTCCTGCAGCGCGATACGAATGGTCAGATCCTGGTGATTGCCGTAAACCTCATCCTCGTAGATCGGGCCAGCGCTGCTCCAGCCGATGACCTTCTGATCTTTCTTGGCCGGCTTCTCCTTGGGCTCGTTCGACCAGCCGACAAAGAGAGCCTTGAGACGCTCCAATCCTTCATTCGCCAGCGCCGCCACCATTGCAGTAATCAGCCGGTCGAACTGGCCGTAATCATTGCTTTGAACTGCCTTGAATATCTTCTCGGCCAGGACATCGGCATCGATATTCGCCGCCTTGGCGATCGCGCCGGCGTCGGTGCAGGCTTGATGGAAGCTCTGGATCAACGAGCCGCTGCCATCGTCCGATCGCTGAAATAGAGGATCCGCAACCGCTAAAAACTGCCAGATTAGCTCAAACGCTCCTGCGGGATCGTTGGGCGCGACGGTTTCGACGATCGACTTGCGCTGGGTCTCCAGGTCGGTCCTGGTCGCCTTCACCTTTCGCCAATCAACGAAGGTCTTGGCGCGTGCAATGCTGGAAAGCCTCTTGCGAACCTCCCTGGCAACTTCGGCGCTGCTATGGTTGCCAGCAAGCTCCATACGAAGCCGGCGCTTGTGCGCAGCGCTGCCGGTGCTGATTTCCATGAGAAGCTCGGCGAGGCGTTGCACGCCGAGAGCTTCAAGGTTCTTCGCATTGAGTGTCGTCTTGGCTGCCATGGGTCTTTGATGAGTTGTGTCGCGCGGACGTTACCCCAGCGCACCACGAAGTCCAAGACGAGAGTGCCGGGATAGTCCTTGGTTTCCCTCCTGGACCTATCCTTTGATAGGCGATAGTCGGCTGACGGCCCCACTACAGTCTCTTGCCGCAACAGCGACCGTACCGTCTCATTTTCGGAAGAATCGGCAGTTGTGTGAGCGCAATATTTGCAAGAGAAGCGGAAATAATTTCCGCCCTCCGTGCTTTCCTGGCTATCCGCGACATTGGACCCGTATTCGCCGACACCGCTTTCGGACGGAATTGATAATCTTCTCGAGGACTCTCACCGGATCGCCAGCCAGAGCCTCGACTTGCGGCGCTACGTCGTCGCACGCGGCGCTGACACGCTCGGCAAGTTCCACAACGCGCCTCAACGTCGATGCACCGCTTAATCCAACCTCGTCTGCCAGGGCCTGCCAATCCGCTCGCCGTAGGTCCGGAGCGTTGAACCGGCCGGCGATCCCCTGCGGCAAACTTTGGTCAACCTGGCGGTACGCAGCCGCGCACATCAGGTCATAGAGCGGCGCCATCTTCGCTGACCCGCCAGCACCGATCAGGATGGAATAGTTCTTGGCATGGGAATCCGAATTGCAAATCAGCACGTTGAATATAGTCCAGTCGCCACTCGCCATCGAAGGTCAGGTGGGCGACGGGGAGGGCTTCGTAGAAGATCGTCGTCATCGACCGTCACCGAAGGTCGGCAGGAAGTCCAGGTCATCGTCAGGCGAGGCCGGGGCGGCTTGGGCCGTCCTGAGATCGCCGATCTCGATGCCGACAGTGCGCGCCACGATCAAGGACTTTTCAAGCTGGCAGCTTGGCTTGCCGGATTCGAGCTCGACGATGAAGCGCTCGCCGGTGCCGGACCGGGCGGCAAGCTCGGTCTGTGTCCAGCCAAGCGCCTTCCGATTTTCCCGGATGGCGGCGCCGAAATCGCGTGCGGACCTGAACATCGAGCATCTCCAGAGGTGGCTTACCGTACAGGAAGATTCCCGTTAGATCAACGCAAGACTTACCGATCGGGAAGCGCGTGTCCGAAGGCATAAAAATCACCCCGATCGGGAAGTTTTGCGCATCCGGATACTCTTGCGCGTGTGGTACAAGCCGAGGATGCGATCAAGCTCGCAGTGATAGAAGCCTTCAACGAGGCGAATATCTTGAAGCGAGAACTAGCCCGCCGCCACGGCAAGACCGAAAATGAAGCCAGACGGATCTTGGATCCTGACCATCATTCCAAGCTTGGTCGGCTGCAGGATGAGATGCAGGCGCTCGGCAAAACCCATCGTCGTTTCGGTTCTCGAAGCGTGCTTGAAACAGAAAAAGGCGCGGACCAGGAGCCGCGCCTTTTTTCCTCACAAGGCCTAATTATCAATATCCGCCTGCACCACCGCCTCTGGGAAAGAGTGCCTCAGGCGGCATCGTCCGACCGGCATTCCCGTTGACGTTTCCGATGCCGTTGATTTTCCGGACGCCGCGATCAATCGCCTCGAGAATTCTGCCGGCTATCGACGCCGCAAACTGGTCGCCAGCTGCACAAGTTTCGCTGCCAGCGCATTACCTGCCTTTGATCCGGATTGCTCGATCGCACTCCCAGCCTCGCGACCGCCTTGAGCAAAGCGACCCTCGATACCCTCGAAGACATTCAAGCTGTTCGCCCCGGACTGTGACGCTTTTCTTTCTCTTTGTGATTTCTGGCTCTTTGTGATTTCTGGGATATACTGGAAAATCATGAGCGTTCCGCATGTGGTAGCGCTGAGCTTGAAGCGTTGGCGGTGGGTGCCGCCAATCCTGATCTCGTTGTTCTTGCTGCTCTTAGCTCCAGGCATCTTCACACTGTCGGCGTCGGCGCAATCCAATCGCGCTGCGGTCGTCCTCAAGGTGAACGGCGCCATCGGACCTGCAACGGCAGATTATGTCGTACGGGGCCTTCAGCGTGCCGACGGACATGCCAGCCTGATTATCCTTGAGATGGACACGCCCGGTGGCCTCGACACGTCCATGCGGGACATCATTCGCGCCATCCTTGCCTCGCCCGTCCCAGTCGCCGGCTTCGTCGCACCGAGCGGCGCAAGGGCTGCCAGCGCCGGCACCTATATTCTCTATGCAAGCCACATTGCCGCAATGGCGCCAGGCACGAACCTCGGAGCAGCCACACCGATCGCGCTCGGGGTGAACCCTTTTGGCGGCGATGCAAAACCCGGGAAAGAACCGGACAAGCAAAATGACAAGCAAGCCGAGCCTCCAGCCAGTGCCAGCGAAAAGAAGATCATCAACGACGCGGTGGCGTATATTCGCGGGCTTGCGGAATTGCGCAATCGCAACGCCGACTGGGCAGAGCGGGCGGTGCGGGAAGGCGCGAGCCTTTCATCGACCGCAGCGGTGCGCGAACATGTCATTGATTTCACGGCGGTGGATGTCAACGATCTCCTTGCGCAGGCACAGGCGCGCGTGGTGCGGGTCGGTCAGACAGACATGCGAATTGATACCGCCGGTTTGACGGTACAGGAATTCGAGCCGGACTGGCGAACACGCCTGCTTTCGGTGATTACCGATCCAAACATCGCAATCATCCTGATGATGGTTGGTATCTATGGCCTCATCTTCGAGTTTCTTGCGCCCGGGACGATGTTTCCCGGAACGATCGGCGGCATCTCACTCCTTCTTGGTCTCTATGCCCTGGCATTGCTTCCGGTGAGCTTTGCCGGCATCGGGCTCATCATCCTCGGCGTCGGATTGACGGTGGCCGAGATGCATTCGCCAAGCTTCGGCGCTCTGGGCATCGGCGGCGGGGTAGCCATGATCCTCGGCGCAACCATTCTGTTTGATACGGATATGCCGGGCCTTCAGGTTTCGCGCCCTGTACTTGGCGCAATCGCTCTTGCCAGCCTCGCTTTCAGCCTCCTCGTTGCACGCCTGGCATTTGCCTCGCGGTGGCGCAAAGTCGCGACGGGCGCTGAGCAGATGATCGGTATTTCGGGTCAGGTCGAGAGTTGGGCCGGGCCCACAGGCTATGTCATCACGCATGGCGAGCGCTGGAAGGCAATTTCCACCGAGGCGCTCGCCGCCGGGGACGCTGTCGAGGTGATCGCCCGCAACGGTCTGACCCTCGAGGTCGAGAGACGCCCCGACAAGAGCTAGCGGCCGGAAGAGAGCAGGAGAACGTCATGGCTTTGTTTGCAGATCTTGCCTTTTATCTTGTGGCGATCCTTATCTTGCTCGTGATCATTGCATCCGCGATCAAGATCCTGCGGGAATACGAACGCGGCGTCGTTTTCACGCTTGGCCGCTTCACAGGCGTCAAGGGACCCGGCCTGATACTCCTGATCCCCTACGTCCAGCAAATGATCCGGGTCGACTTGCGCACGCGGGTACTCGATGTGCCGAGCCAGGACGTCATTTCTCATGACAATGTCTCGGTCCGTGTCAGCGCGGTGATCTACTTCAGGGTCATTGATCCCGGAAAGTCGACGATACAGGTCGAGGACTTCATGATGGCGACAAGCCAGCTTGCCCAGACGACCCTACGCTCCGTCCTCGGCAAGCATGATCTCGACGAGATGCTGGCGGAACGTGACCGGCTCAACCTGGACATTCAGGAAATCCTTGACGCTCAGACGGATGCCTGGGGCATCAAAGTCGCCACTGTCGAGATCAAGCATGTCGACATCAACGAATCGATGATCCGCGCGATTGCCCGCCAGGCGGAAGCCGAGCGCGAGCGCCGCGCAAAAGTCATCAATGCCGAGGGTGAACAGCAGGCGGCTGCAAAGCTCCTCGAAGCGGCCCAAGTCCTCGCCAGGCAGCCAGAGGCCATGCAGCTGCGCTATCTGAACACCTTGAACGTCATCGCAAGCGAGAAGAGCTCGACGATCCTGTTCCCCTTTCCGATGGAGTTCGGCAATCTCATGGCTCCCAAACCGAAATGATCAACCTTCAGGCTTGGCCCGCCGGTCATGATCATCTCAAGGGGCTTTATGGGCGACCGAAGCGCAATAGGCGAAACGCCGCGGGCCCTAGCGGACCGCCTTGACGCCCTCGAGGATCAGGGTCGTGGCGATATCGGCATACTCGTCACGGCTGACCTGGCCGCCTGGGCGAAACCACATGTAGACCCAGTTCATCATGCCGAAGAGCGACATCGTCACTGGCATCAGCAGAGGCTTGCTGGCATTGAGGTCGGGGTTGATCTCGATGATGGTATTGGAGAAGCGCTTGACGATCCGGCGCTCGATGGCGCGCAGCTCGTCCAGCTGTTCTTGCGACAGCGCACTCGTGCCGTTCAGCTGCACCTTGTGCTCGTTGTCCGCATCGCGATAATTCTCCAGGACTTGCCGCACCAGCAGCCGAAGTCGCTCCTGAGGCGTCAGGCTGGGCTCGTCTGCGGCGGCAACGGCAGCTTCCAGTTCCTCGAGATGGTTGCGAATGATATCGAAAATCAACGCGTCCTTGCTCGGGTAATAGTGATAGAGGAGGGCTTTGGAAACATTGCTGCGCGAGGCAATGTGGGCCATGGAGGCTTTCTCCATTCCCATCTCCGCAAAGACGGCAGCGGCGCTGCTCAAGAGGCTGCGTTGTTTCTCTTCAAAATCGATCGCGCGCGTTCGTGCCATATTATCCTGCGTTCCTGTTTTTCCTCCGCGCCCCCACGCGATGAGCCGAAGGGCTCGTGATTTGCGCTTCCCGGAATGATCATCACGCCGGGAAGCAATCGCCTCTATTCCTTTGGCCTGTTGTCGACGACCCGCTTTGCCTTGCCCTCGGATCGTGCGACTCCACCCGGGTCGCGAATCTCGATCTTCGTGGTAACACCAACGACACTCTTGATGTAGTGGGCAAGGGATTTTGCCGAGGAGGCGCGTGCAGTTTCATCGGCGGCCTCGGGCGTGCACTCGACGTGAACCGTCATCTGGTCCATGCGGCCGGCGCGGCTGAGCTCGATCTGGAAATGCGGGGCAAGCCCCTGACACTTCAGAATCTGCTCCTCGATCTGGGTCGGGAAGACGTTGACGCCGCGAAGGATCATCATGTCGTCGGAGCGGCCGGTGATCTTTGCGATGCGCCGCATGGAGCGGGCCGTGCCGGGCAGCAGCCGCGTCAGGTCGCGCGTGCGGTAGCGGATGATCGGCAGGCCTTCCTTGGTCAGCGTCGTGAAGACAAGCTCGCCCATTTCGCCATCGGGAAGGACCTCGCCCGTCGCCGGGTCGATGATTTCAGGATAGAAATGGTCTTCCCAGATGTGCAGCCCGTCCTTGGTCTCGACGCACTCACTGGCAACGCCGGGACCCATGACTTCGGACAGGCCATAGATATCGACCGCATGCATGTCGAACGACTGCTCGATTTCCTGACGCATCGCGTTCGTCCAGGGTTCGGCGCCGAAGATGCCGACCGCCAGCGAGCTCTCGCGCGGGTCGATGCCCTGTCTGTGGAACTCGTCGAGGATGGAGAGCATATAGGACGGCGTCACCATGATGATGCGCGGCCGGAAATCCTGTATCAACGTGACCTGACGTTCTGTCATGCCGCCCGACATCGGCACGACGGTACAGCCAAGCCGTTCGGCGCCGTAGTGGGCGCCAAGGCCGCCCGTGAAGAGCCCGTAGCCGTAGGCGACGTGGACCATGTCTCCAGGCCGGCCACCGGCAGCACGGATCGAGCGCGCCACCATATCCGCCCAGACGTCGATGTCCTTCTGCGTATAGCCGACGACCGTCGGCTTGCCCGTGGTTCCCGAAGATCCATGGATGCGCGTCAGCTTCTCGCGCGGCACGGCAAACATGCCAAAGGGATAGGTATCGCGAAGATCCTTCTTGGTCGTGAAGGGGAACTTTGCGAGATCGGCCAGCGACTTCAGATCCGACGGATGGACGCCCGCTTCGTCGAAACGCGCCCTGTAGAAGGGCGAATTCTCATAGGAATGGCTCAGTGACCACTTCATCCTGGCAAGCTGAAGTGCGGCGATCTCGTCACGCGATGCTGTTTCTATCGCCTCGAGGTCGCCAGGGCGGGGTGAAAGGTCTTCCATGTCTGTCTCTCCTCCGAGATGAATGACCGGCGGCTTTACGCCTCTTCCGGCAAAAGGGTGCCCTTGACGGTGCGCGAATGGCCACGGAACTCGGCAATGTGCTCGCCGTTCTGATTGGTCACGTTGATATCGTAAATGCCGCCACGCCCGCGCCGTGAAACCTCCCGCGCGTTTGCCGTCAAGCGGTCGCCGGCAAAGGCCGGTGCGATGTAGGTAACCGAGCAATGCTGCGCGACGGCCCGCTGATTGTAGGTATTGCAGGCGAAGGCGAAGGCGGAATCGGCCAGCGTGAAGATGTATCCGCCGTGGCAGGTTCCATGGCCGTTGGTCATCTCCGGCTTGATAACCATCGAAATGACCGCCATGCCGGGCGCCACACGTTCCATCGCCATGCCAAGGCGACGGGAGGCATTGTCGTCGCGCCACATGGCGTCTGCGCAGGCGTTCGCAAGCTCCTCGGCCGTGAGAATGATCCTGTCGGTCATTGTCCCTTGAACTCCGGCTTGCGCTTTTCCAGGAAGGCGGCGACGCCCTCGGCATAGTCGGCACTGCGTCCAGCTTCGCGCTGCAGATCGCGTTCAAGCTCAAGCTGCTCATCGAGCGAATTGGTTGCCGCTGCCTGGATCGCGCGCTTGGTCATGCCGAGACCCTTTGTCGGTCCGGCAGCGAGTTTGGTGGCAAGGGTCCTGGCTTCATCGAGGAGTGCCGCATCGTCGACCGCCTTCCAGATCAGCCCCCAGCTTGCCGCCGTTTCCGCGTCGAGCGGCTCGGCGGTCAGTGCCAGCGCCTTGGCGCGCGCTTCGCCAAGCAGGCGTGGCAGGCTCCAGGTGCCGCCGGAATCGGGTACGAGGCCGATCTTGGCGAAAGCCTGAATGAACCGCGCCGAGCGCGCCGCCAGAGTGATATCGCAAGCAAGCGCGATATTGGCGCCCGCACCCGCGGCAACGCCATTGACGGCACAGACGACGGGCTTTTCCAGCGTCCTGATCAGCCGGATCAGCGGGTTGTAGAAAAGCTCGATCGTGCGTCCCAAGTCGGGGGCCGCCCCACCCTTGCGCGGATCGCGGTCGCCGAGGTCCTGCCCCGCGCAGAAGCCGCGACCGGCGCCGGTCAGAAGCACAGCCCGAACGGATGCATCCTGATGCGCACGTTCGAAGCCTGCCCTGAGTGCCAGGTGCATTTCTTCATTGAAGGCGTTGAGCTTGTCTGGACGGTTGAGCGTCAACGTAAGGACGCCATCGGCATATGCCGATTGGACGGTGTCGGATTCGGACATGTTTCCTCCAGTTCCGCCAGGATCGGGCGGTTCATGAAAAAACTCTTGCATAAACCGACCGGCCGGTCAATTATAAATCCACAGCATGAGAGGAACATGTGAATGGATGCCCTTTTCGACCGCCACCAGCCAACCCTTGCCGCAGCCCTGAAGGCTGCGCAGGAACGCGGTTATTGGTCGGCCTATCCTGAAATCCCGAGCGGCAAGATCTATGGCGAAACCGCCAAGGACGATGGCCTGGCATCCTACAATGCCCGGCTCGGCAAGCCTTTTGCCTTGCCTGGCCATCCCGAGACGGCGAAGGTCGGCGCGGAAGTCTCGCCATTCGGCCCGACGCTCGCAATCACCTATCCGGCCGCAGATGCAGACACGCTGATCGCCGCCTCGCAGGCTGCGGCACCCGCATGGGCGGATGCGGCGGTCCAGACCCGCGTCGGCATCTGCCTCGAAGTTCTGGCCCGCCTCAATCGCATCAGCTTCGAAATCGCCAATGCCGTCATGCACACGACGGGACAGGCCTTTGCCATGGCATTCCAGGCTGGCGGACCGCATGCGCAGGACCGCGGCCTCGAAGCCGTTGCCTACGCCTTCGCAGAGATGACCCGCACGCCGGCTCAGGCCATCTGGACCAAACCGCAGGGCAAGGCCGAGCCGATCGTTCTGGAAAAACACTGGCGGATCGTGCCGCGCGGGATCTCGCTGATGATCGGTTGCCAGACATTTCCGACCTGGAACAGCTATCCAGGCCTGTTTGCCAGCCTTGCGACCGGCAACACCGTCATCGTCAAGCCGCATCCGGGCGCAATCCTGCCATTGGCGATCACGGTTTCAGTCATTCGCCAGGTGCTTGCCGAAGAGGGATTTGACGCCAATATCGCGCTTCTGGCAGCCGATGCGCCGGGTGCCGAAATCACCCGCGATCTCGTTGAGAACAATGCGGTGCAGCTCATCGACTACACCGGCTCGAACAGCTTCGGCGATTGGGTGCGCAAGCATGCCGGAGACGCTCAAGTCTACACCGAAGAGGCTGGTGTCAATTCGATTGTCGTTGCCGGCACCGATGACTTTGCAGGCATGTGCGCCAATATCGCCTTTTCTCTCTCGCTCTACAGCGGCCAGATGTGCACCGCCCCGCAGAACATCTTCGTTCCAAGGAGCGGCATTGAGACCGATGAGGGCCACAAGAGCTTCGACGACGTGGCAAAGGCAATTGCCGCTGCCATCGACGACCTTCTTGCCGATCCGGCACGGGCCGCCGGCGTCTGTGGCGCGATAGCCAACCCGGCGACGCTTAAGCGCATCGAGACCGCCCGCAGCCTCGGAACGCTCATTCGCGACTCTGCCCCGGTCACAACAGGCGATGCACGCACGGCAACGCCGCTCGTCCTTGCCGTCGATGCCGACAAGACGGATGCGCATGAGGAAGAGCGCTTCGGTCCGATTGCCTTCATCGTCGCCGTTGCGGATGTTGCCGGGGGCATCGAAAAGGCAGCAAGCCTCGCCCGTCGCAAGGGTGCGATCACCGCGGCACTTTATGACACCGACAGCAGCCGCATCGACGCTGCTTGCTACGCCTTCGCCAGGGCGGGCGTCAATCTCTCGATCAATCTGACCGGCGGCATCTTCGTCAATCAGAGTGCTGCGTTCAGTGATTTCCACGTCACCGGCGCCAACCCGGCCGGCAATGCCAGCCTGACAGACGCGGCCTTCGTGGCCAACCGCTTCCGCACCGTCATGTGGCGCCGTCCGAAGGCGGCGTGACGATTTTGACTTAACCTTTGTTCTCTTGGGAGGAGACTGACATGAAATTTGCGATAACCACCGCGCTCGCGGGCACGCTTGCGCTTGGGCTTGGCTTTGCCGGCGAAGCCCTTGCCGACATCCGCATCGGAGCGACCGTCTCGGAAACAGGACCCGCCTCGTTCCTCGGCGACCCTGAAGCCAAGACGCTGAAGCTCTTGGTCGACGAGATCAATGCGGCAGGCGGCGTTCTCGGTGAAAAGCTCGAGCTTGTCATCTATGACGATGGCGGCGATCCGAACAAGGCACGCACCTTCGCAACGCGTCTGGTCGAGGACGACGAAGTCACCGCGGTCATTGGCGGCACCACCACCGGCACCTCGATGGCAATCATCCCGGTTGCCGAAGATGCCGAGATCCCGTTCATCTCGCTTGCCGGCGCCATCGAAATCGTCGACCCGGTAAAGCCCTATACCTTCAAGACGCCGCATACCGATCGTATGGCCTGCGCAAAGATCTTCGACGACATGAAGAAGAAGGGCTTCACGAAGATCGGCATGATCTCCGGTTCCGACGGCTTCGGCGCCTCCATGCACAAGCAGTGCCTGGCCATCGTTGGCGACTATGGCATTGAGGTCGTTGCAGACGAAACCTATGGACCGAGCGATGCGGACATGACCCCGCAGCTCACCAACATCAAGAACACGTCAGGCGTGCAGGCAATCCTCAACCCGGGCTTCGGCCAGGGTCCGGCAATCGTCACCCGCAACTACGCACAGCTCGCCGTCGGTCTGCCGCTTTATCAGTCGCATGGTGTCGCCTCCAACGGCTTCATCGATCTGGCTGGCGCGAGTGCGGCCGAAGGCATTCGCCTGCCGGGTACCGCCCTGCTGGTGGCCGACCTCCTGCCGGAAAACGATCCGCAGCGCGCGGTCGTTGCCGCCTACAAGAAGAGCTTCGAAACAGCGACGGGCAAGCCGGTATCGACCTTCGGTGGCTATGCGCATGACGCGCTGCGCATCCTCGTCGACGCGATCAACCGTGCGGGCAAAGCCGATCCTGCAGCCATTCGCGAAGCCATTGAGCAGACGAAGGGCCTCGTCGGAACGACCGGAACCGTCACCATGACGGCGGACGATCACCTCGGCCTAGATCTCACGGCCTTCCGCATGCTGGAGATCCGTGACGGTAGCTGGAAGATCGTCGACTAAGTGCTGAGCCGTGCTTTCGGGAGCGCGTGGCGCTCCCGATCAGGCGCGGTGCAAAGGGAGGCAGCCAATGGCCGAGTTCATGCAATTTCTGCTGTCCGGGGTGACGGTCGGTGCGGTCTACGCGCTGGTGGCCCTCGGCTTCACCATCATCTACAACGCATCCGATGTCGTGAACTTCGCCCAGGGCGAATTCGTCATGCTCGGCGGCATGATCACCGTCTTTTCCTATCAGGCGGGCATTCCACTGCCGCTGGCGGCGATCCTTGCCATCCTCGTGACGGCGGCGATCGGGGTCGCACTCAACAAGCTCGCCATCGAGCCCGCGCGCGGTGCCCCCGTGGTGTCCCTGATCATCATCACGATTGGCGCCTCGATCTTCATCCGCGGCCTGACGCAAATCGCCTTCGACAAGCAATTGCATCGCTTCCCCGCCTTCTCGGGCGATACGCCGATCGCAATCGGCGGAGCGACCATCCTGCCGCAGAGCCTGTGGGTCGTTGCCGGCGCGCTCATGGTCTTCATTGGCCTCTGGCTGTTCTTCACCAAGACGCTCACCGGCCGCGCGGTGCTCGCGACAGCCAATAACCGCATTGCCGCGCAACTGGTCGGCATCAACACGCGCTACATCATGACGCTGAGCTTCGCGCTTTCGGCCGCGATCGGCGCCTTGGCAGGTGTGCTCGTCACGCCGATCACGCTGACCAGCTATGATGTCGGCATCTCGCTGGCGCTCAAGGGCTTTGCCGCCGCCATGCTGGGCGGGATGGGCAACCCCAAGGGAGCACTCGTGGGCGGCCTGCTTCTCGGTGTCCTCGAGGCAATGACCGCCGGCTACATAAGCTCACAATACAAGGACGCGGCTGCCTTCATCGTGATCCTCGCCGTCCTCTTCGCCATGCCGCAGGGCATCTTTGGCCGCAAAGTCACGGATCGGGTATGACGATGAAGCTCTCCTCGAAAACCATCACGCTGCTTGTGCTGACGCTCGTCGTCGTCGCCCTGCCCTTCCTGTTTCCCTCCTCCTACTATTTCCGCGTCGGCTCGCTGATCTTCGTCAACGGACTTGCGGTGACGGGTCTTGTCATCCTCACCGGATATGCCGGCCAGATCAGCCTCGGCCATGCCGGCTTCGTCGGGATCGGCGGCTACAGCTGTGCGCTTGCGCCTCTTCACATCGGTCTGCATCCAGCCTTGGCCGTCATCCTTGGCGCCGTGCTTTCCGCCCTTGTCGCCTGGCTGGTCGGACGGCCCATCCTCCGGCTGAAGGGATACTATCTGGCCGTCGCAAGTCTCGGACTTGGTGCCCTGGTTGCCATGGTGCTTGCCAATGAAGCGGGATGGACCGGTGGTCCTGACGGCATTGCCGTTGCCGACCTCGGATTGCGGGGCCTGCTGAAATCACTCGGTCTCGACATGTCGAACCCGGTCTTCTGGTATGCCTTTACCGGTTTCATCATGCTGATCGGCGCCTGGCTCGCACTCAACCTCTTTCACAGCCCGACCGGGCGTGCGCTGCGCGCCCTTCACGGCTCGGAGGTCGCTGCCCGCACCGTCGGCGTCGATGTCGCCAAATACAAGCTGAGGGCCTTCGTGATCTCAGCCGTCTACGCGTCGGTTGCCGGTTCCCTGCTGGCGCTGCAGAACAAGTTCATCACCCCGGATGTTGCCGGCTACATGCATTCGATCGAGCTCGTCACCATGGCGGTTCTCGGTGGTGCGGGTTCCGTTGTCGGGGCGATCCTCGGGGCCGCCATCCTGACGACGCTGCCTCAGGTCCTGACCGTCTTTCAGGAATATGAGCAGCTCGTGCTCGGCCTCATCATGATGCTCGTGATGATCTTCATGCGCGACGGCCTGCTTCCGAGCCTTGCGCGCCTGATCAGAGGGAGGGGAGAATGAGCCTGCTTCAAGTCGAAGGCCTCGGGATCGACTTTGGCGGCCTGCGTGCCGTCAATGATGTGAGCTTTTCCCTGAAGGCTGGCGAAATCGTCTCGGTGATCGGACCGAACGGCGCCGGCAAGACGACCCTCTTCAACATGATTTCGGGCGTCTACCTGCCCGGCCGCGGGCGTATCCTGCTCGCAGGGGAGGATGTCACTGGCCTTGGGCCGCATCTGCTCGCCGAACGCGGTCTCTCCCGCACGTTCCAGAACCTGCAGATATTCCAGACAATGACGGTGCTGGAGAATGTCACCGTCGGTCATCACCTGCACGAACGGGGATCAATTCTCGCCGATCTCCTCGGGCTCCCCGGCTCGCGCCTGAGAAGCCAGGCCTCGCAAGCCGGAGCCCGCGAACTGCTTAAGCGGGTTGGCCTAGCCCAGGCAGCCGAGAGAACCGCGGGCTCCTTGTCCTACGGCGCGCTGAAACGGCTGGAGATCGCCCGCGCGCTTGCCTTGCAACCACGCGTGCTGCTTCTCGACGAGCCGGCAGCCGGCTGCAACGCTGTCGAAACGGAGGAGATCGATCACCTGATCGCCGGTGTCGCGGCAGAGGGCGTTTCCATTCTGCTTGTGGAGCACGACATGAAGATGGTGATGCGCATTTCGAACCATATCGTGGTGCTCGATCACGGCGAGAAGATTGCAGAAGGAGAACCGGCAGCGGTCGCCCGCAACCCGCGGGTCATCGAAGCCTATCTTGGCGCGCAAGCGGTGGAGGCGGCTGATGTTGACGGTTGAAGGATTGCGCTCCCGCTATGGCCGCATCGAGGTTCTGCACGGCATTGATCTTGAGGTCGGCTCCGGCGAAATTGTCACTGTTGTGGGTGCGAACGGCGCTGGCAAGACGACGCTTCTGCGTTGCCTTTCCGGCATACAGCCGGTGTCATCAGGTTCCATTGTGTTTCGCGGCGAGAGCCTGAACAGTGTTCCAGCCTATCGCCGCCCGGCGCGCGGCCTCGCGCAATCGCCGGAGGGACGGCAGATCTTCACGAACCTCTCCGTCGAGGAAAATCTGCGCCTCGGCGCCTTCCTGTTCTCCGACGACAAGGTCGAACGGGACATGGAGGAGGCATTCGTCATGTTCCCGGTGCTGCGCGAAAAACGCAATCTGGCGGCCGGGGGCCTGTCCGGCGGCCAGCAGCAGATGCTTGCGATTGCGCGTGCCCTGATGGCCCGCCCCTCCTGCCTGCTGCTCGACGAGCCAAGCATGGGCCTCGCGCCGATCCTCGTCGCCCAGATCTTCGAGGTGGTGAAAGGCCTGCGTTCGCTCAACGTCACTGTGCTCCTCGTCGAACAGAACGCCTTTGGCGCGCTCTCGATTGCCGACCGCGGCTATGTGATGGAGACTGGCCGTATTACAATGTCGGGACCAGCTCAGGACCTGATTGCCGACGAAAGAATTCGCGAAGCCTATCTGGGAATTTGACATCATGACAGTGACCATCGAACGAAACGGCGACATTGCCATCGTCACCATCGACAACCCGCCCGTGAACGCCTTGTCGCAGGCAGTGCGGCAGGACCTGTGGAATGCGGCCGAGACGCTGGACGCCGACCCTTCGGTGCGCGCAGTGGTGCTGATCTGCGACGGACGGACGTTCATTGCCGGCGCCGATGTCAACGAATTCGGCAAGCCGCCGATGCCCCCTCACCTTCCCGACCTCGTCGCTCGTATCGAGACGGCAGCCAAGCCATGGGTTGCTGCAATTCATGGCACCGCGCTCGGTGGCGGCTTCGAAGTGGCGCTCGGCTGCCGCTTTCGCATAGCCGTGCCGTCGGCAAGCGTCGGGTTGCCCGAAGTCCGCCTCGGCATTGTTCCGGGTGCCGGGGGTACCGTGCGCCTGCCACGGCTGATCGGACCGGCGCTTGCAACCGAGATGGTCACGACGGGTACGCCCGTGGCGGCGCAGAAGGCGCGGTCTCAAGGGCTGATCGATGCCGTTGTCGAGGGTGATCTGGAAAAGGGGGCGATCGACTTTGCGCGTTCTGCCATCGATCAGTCCCTGCCGCTTCCACTCCGCCAGCGGGGTGTACCAGCCGTCGATGCGACGTTCTGGGAAACGACCTCAAAGGCGGTCGCCAGCCGCGCCAGGCGTGAGGAAGCACCGCTTCGCGCGCTCGCCTGCGTGAGGAAGGCGGCGGAGGCCGATTTCGACACTGCGATGGCTTTCGAGCGCCAGACATTTCTCGAATTGCGCGGCTCACCCCAGGCTGCAGCCTTGCGCCACGTTTTCTTCACTGAGCGGGCAGCACCCCGGCCGCCTGAGCTTGCAGGGGTCGAGCCCCGAAAGATCCGTTCTGCCGCCGTCATCGGCGGCGGCACGATGGGCGCGGGTATCGCGGCCGCCCTTCGCGACGCGGGCCTGCCGGTGACGCTTGTGGAGCGCGACGAGGCTGCGGTTGAACGCGGCCTTTCCAACCTGCGTTCGATCTTCGAAGGCGCGGTCAAGCGCGGCAAGATCAGTCCAGACGTTGGGGCAGCCCGCCTGGCCGGTGTAACGGGCACGACCGACTACGGCCAGCTTTCCGCAACCGACCTGGTCATCGAAGCAGTATTTGAGGATCTCGACGTGAAGCGCGAAGTCTTCAGCAGGCTTTCGACGGTCTGCCGCGCCGATGCGGTCCTTGCCACGAATACGTCCTACCTTAACCCCGACCAGATCGCGGCAGGCATCAGGCACCCGGAGCGCTTCCTCGGGTTGCACTTCTTCAGTCCGGCACATGTCATGAAGCTGCTGGAGATCGTACCGACCGCCCATACCGCGCCCGCAACCCTTGCAACCGGCTTTGCACTTGCGAGGATGCTGAACAAGATCCCTGTGCGCGCCGGCATCTGCGATGGCTTTATCGGCAACCGGATCCTGAAAATTACGCGCGCCCAGGCCGAACGCCTGTTGCTGGCGGGCGCGACACCACAGGCGGTCGATGCAGCGATGCGCAGCTTCGGGCTCCCCATGGGGCCCTTCGAGGCCCAGGACCTCGGCGGCCTCGACATTGCTGCTTTCCAGCGCAAGGCGGCACGTGCCCGCGGCGAGACCCCATTCGCTCCGATCGCGGAACGGCTTTGTGCTCTGGAACGCTTTGGCCAGAAAAGCGGTGGCGGCTGGTACGACTACGCGAAGGGCGATCGCACGCCCAGACACTCGGATATCGTCGCCGACATTATTGCCGGGGAAGCCCGGGAAACGCCGCAGAGAGCGTGGGATGAAGCCAGCATCATCGACTGCATCGTCCTGCCGATGGTCAACGAGGCCACAAAGATCCTCAACGAGAAGGTGGCGCTAAGGGCTGAAGACATCGACCTTGTGGAAATCCACGGATACGGCTTTCCGCGCTGGCGCGGTGGCCTGATGCATTATGCTCAAGGGCGGGGACCTGCCGAAATCGCTGCAAAACTCGAGGAACTCGCGGCAGATGGTCTGGCCGAACCGCCATTCAAATTCCAGGGTGTTTTACGCTAGCAGGGTATCTCCCAGCAAGGAGACGGGGAAGGACGGCCCTTTCTGCTAATACCCGTATTGCTCGTGGCTGTACTCGCTCTTGTTCAGAACGACGCCCAGCAGGTTCGTTTTCTCGCGCAGGCTCTGCTCGCAGATGTCCACCTCACTTATCGTACTTTGATCGGAAGCAGCGACGAGAATGACACCGTCCACATTCGGCAGGAACGCAAGCACATCATCGGTCGATAGCATCGGGGGCAAATCATACAGAATGACGTCCGGCCTAATCTTCTGACGCATTTCTTGCAATGACTGGGCAGCCGCAGCACTTTGAAGGAGTTCCGCTGAAAACTGAACCGGCTGCCGGTTTGGTCCAATTGCGAGGTTATCTCCGCAGCGGAAAAAGGTTTCGCGCAAGCCAGCCTTACCCTTCAGGAAACTCTCCATCGAGCCTGGATTTTTGATCGCAAGCGACCTGCCGATCTGAGGGCGCCGCAGATCAAGATCCACAAGAACAGTCCGACAATCTCTCTGATTGGCAAGGCTGAACGCGAGATTGAGCGCAATACACGTCTTCCCACACGCTGGGGTAGCCGATGTGATGGCAACTGACGACCAGTTATTTTCCTTCAGAAGACGAAGCAGCTTCGTCCGCATCATGTCAAAGGCTGCGTGGGCCGGCGACTGCCGATTCAAGGTGATCACACGATTGTTGGCTGCTGCATCGAGGTCGATGACAAGCTGGGAAAGACCCTCCCACGCCCCTCCCACAACCTCCAATTGTTCCGGCAACGCCAAACTCCGATCGTCCATTTCGACAATTCCTCTACCACGTGACGATCTGCCAACTGATTCCATTAGACGTCCTCATTGCCCGCGTCGATCTGTGACGCTGTACGGGTTTATTCCCATTGAAGAGAACCTGGTGGCAGGATCGCTTCAAATACATCAGCGGTTCAGAAACACCCGTGACGCAATGTTCAGTTTCCGTTTCATGGGTGGCGTTCGCATTTCGTAGGGCGTGGCAATGAAGGGTATCACTGCCAGTGGCTGCGCCTGCAGCATCTGAACCAATTCGGAAGGTCGACGGATTGTCTTGTTCAGCATTTCGAGCAGTGCGATGATCGCGAGACTAAGCCCAAAGCCGCCAAGGGCACCGACTAGAACAGTAAAACGGCGTCGCGACCGCAACGGCTGCTGCGGCTCGGTGGCCTCTTCTAGAAGCGAGAACCGCCCGCCATCGGAACGCGTTTCAACTTGCTTTCCCAATGAAGCTTCCGCCCGTTTCGCGATCGCAGTGTTATACAGTGTTTGTGTGTTTGATAGCGTTCGCTCAAGGGCATTCAGGCGAATGTCGGTGGCCGGCGTTGCGGTTATGGATTGAGTGAGAGCAGCGATAGTCTCGGTTATTTCCGCGTGCTCCTTCTCGATTGCAGAAATTCGCCTGTCCACGTCGGACAGCTGAAGGTCAAGCCCGGATTGGGCCTTGGTATCCGCGCCCTCCTGTTTATTTGGCAGAACCTTTCCCCGCAGTGATGCTATGCGCGCTCGCAGCGAGACTATGTTCGGGCTGGTTTCCGAAAAGATCGTAAGCTGATCAGAAAGGGCCTTGTTAAGATCGAGAAGCATCTGTTGGTCCGCGGTCAACGGCTCGCCGGTCGGATATTTACCGGTCACCATATAGGTCTCGACCAAAAGGCTGCGCCTCGTGCGAAGATCCGATTGTTCACGCTCGAGCGATATCAGACGCTCCTGCAGCGTGCTCTGCTGCCTGCGCCGAAACTCCAGGCTCTCGGGAAGAGTAGCGCGGTTTTCGTTCTTGAATTTCAAGAGCTCCGCTTCGATCCGGCCGAGGTCAGCATCGAGCTTCTTCACCTCGTCATTGAAGAAATCGAGCGTGTCATCCGCCCGCTCGTTTCTTTGCTTCTGATTCCTAGTCACGATCGAGGTTGCAAGCTCGTTTGCGACCCGCGCTGCCAAGGCCGGCGCGCCTGCTTCAAATCCGATTGCGAGTACCGATGCACCATCGCCACTGCTGAGTTCGGTTTGCTCAAAGATAAGCCGGGATCTGAGATCCCTGACGAGGTAGTCGACCGGGGGTTTTTCCTTCGCGTCGGCGTAGATGTCGAGCTTGGCTGCCAGCTTTACCAGATTATCCCGCGTCGTCAGTTGCTCCCGGATTATCTGCAACTGGCCGAGCGAGCTTGTTGGCACCGTCGACTGAACTAGATTCACGGGAATCTGCGGCGCCTCAACCAGGATCTTCGCGGTGGCCTGATAGCTGCGTGGCATGAGGAGCGCCACCACAAGCGCGACTGCTGTTGCCAGAGTTACGCAGACTATAATGTACGGCAGTCTTCGCCGAAGGATGGAAAGATAAAAGCGAAAATCGATGTCACCCATTACGACTTCATCCGAACTTTAGAACTAGAGCGGCGTGGCGTGAGCTGCCATATTCAATCAGTTTTGGTTAGGTTGATAGTTGGTCGATAGTGTAGGAACCTAGACAGCCAAACTAGTCCGTTTGGTTAAAGGCACTACAAGTAGTAAATGCCAATTCTTACACCATTTCTATATATAATTCTCGCATGCATAATATACGACTCTCATCTTTATTAATTAACCTCGCAGACTTGCAAACATAATACATCAAAAACTACAATTTAAGAGCACAGATGATGCAATACACCGATCGCTCGATGTCCAGCATCACCTTAAATGGAACCGATCAGACTCCGGAATTGGCTGATGCGTTACAAGGCACCACTGGCATGCCGCGGCAATCTACTGAGTGCAATCTCGAAAATTGCAGCGGCGACAATAGCTGCTTCGACGTTTTTGAGCGCCAGTGAGGCCTCCTGCACACCCCTTTTGCCAAACACAAAAATTCGGTTGACACTCGTACAATGGATGCCGACCAAGAGCAGCTACGAACAGTGGCCCACAGTCGGTGGTGAATATACGGTTTCGGAAGAAGGCATGATTTCGCTTCCCTTGCTTGGTGACGTCTCCGTCAGAGACAAGGATGAGGGAACATTGGCATCCGCTATTGCAAGGCAACTTAAGGAGAAAATTGGTCTGGTGGACGAACCGGCAGCCACGATTCAGATCCTCAGCTATCCGCCTATCTATGTCATTGGTGATGTCGCAAAGCCAGGTGAGTATGAGTTTCATACGGGAATTACCGCTCTTCAGGCGCTGGCAATGAGCGGAGGGCAGTTGCGCTCGCTTGACAGTTTGCAGAACTCGCAAGGCATCACGAAGCTAGTCGGTGAAATCAGGGAAATAAACGACTCAATCATCCGCAGTTCAGCGAAGATCGAGCGCCTTGAAGCGGAAATGGCGGGTGAGCGGACGATACAACCGAAAGAGGATCGCCCGAAGACGGACGCCTTTTCCAATGCAATCTATAAGCAGGAAGAGGTGATATTCTCTGCTCGTGCGAACGAACTGGCCCGACAGTCGAAGTCGTTAACGGATCTGCGCGATCTCTTGTCGGAGGAAATCGACGTCCTTCAGGAAAAGATAAAGAGCACTGACCTAACCATTAACTCAATACAACAGCAACTCGAGAGCACGATCAACCTGATCGAGCGCGGCGCGCTGAATGCCACAAGACAGGCCGACGTAGAGCGTACAATGAGAGATTACAGGATCAACCGTCTCGATTTGACGGTCGCGATTACGAAAGCTCGCCAGGGCATAAGCGAGGCGACAAGGGACCTTGAGGGACTCTACGATCGGCGACAGACGGAGGTTGCCACGGAACTGCAATCCGAGCGGGCCACCTTGACCCAGCTAAGACTAAAGCGTGATACTCTTCAAACGCTTCTGATCGATAGCCCAGCGATTACAGACGCAATGCACCAGGACAAAGAACCACAATTGCAATTCGTCCTCGTGCGCCGTGCACCCGGCACCAACAATACCACCGAGATTGCGTCCAGCGAAACGACGGCACTGCTCCCCGGAGACGTACTGAAGGTCGTGCAGACGAACCCAGCGCGACCATCTCCACAAGCGATAGTTACCGGTATCAGCCAATGAATCCGCAGCGACATTAGGCCGCCACAATGACGCCTCCCCGCAGTGACGTTAGCAAGAGCTATACACAGATAATTAAGTCGACGACGCTTATCGGAGGCTCGTCTATCATAAATGTGATGTTTTCAATCCTTCGCAACAAGGCCATGGCCCTGCTTCTGGGGCCCGAAGGCATTGGAATGATTGCTCTTTACAACTCGATCGTGGACATGTCCCAGACTGTCGCCGGCCTTGGCATCAACGCGAGTGGGGTGCGGCAGATCGCTGCCGTCAATACGGAAGATACTGCCCGTGTATCCGAGGTCGTGGCGGTGCTTCGCCGCGTTTCCCTCCTCTTGGGCATCATTGGCACGACGCTGTTGTTCGTATTGGCCGCGCCTGTCGCTCAGTTTACATTCGGAGATAGCCGACACACATTGGGTGTAATGGCGCTGTCGCTGGCGGTATTCTTTCAGGTTGCCGCCGGAGCGAGAACTGCGCTGCTTCAGGGAATGCGTGACATTTCCAGCATTGCTTGGATCGGTGTCCTCGCAGGCCTGTTCAGCGTGATCGTGGGAGTGCCGATCATTTACTGCCTCGGAGAAACCGGAATCGCGATTTCTCTGGTGGTGGCAGCCTTTGTCAACTTCGTTGCCTCATGGTGGTTCAGCCGACGAATTCACCTACCACGCCCTTCGCTTTCTTTACGAAGGGCGCTGCTGGAAGCCAGCGACTTGTGCAAGCTTGGCCTTGTGTTCATGGCGAGCGCGTTCCTGAGCATGGGGAGCACCTACGCAATTCGCCTTATTGTGTCGTCGGAGAGCGGATTGCACGCGGCCGGCCTTTACCAGGCAGCCTGGTCATTGGGAGGGCTTTATGCAGGCTTCATCCTGCAGGCAATGGGCACGGACTTTTATCCCAGGCTCACGGCCGTTTCGGAAGACAACGCGGAGTGCAACCGACTGGTCAACGAGCAGACTGAAATCAGCATCCTGCTGGCGGGCCCTGGTCTGATCGCGACGATGACCCTTGCTCCGGCATTCATGGCGCTACTCTACTCCTCGGAATTTCAGGGAGCTGTTGACATTCTCCGCTGGATTTGCCTCGGCATGATGCTGAGAATCGTGGCTTGGCCGATGGGGTTCATCGTGCTCGCCAAGGGCGTAAAATCCATATTCTTCTGGTCGGAGATTGCTGCTGCCGTCGTTCAAGTTGGACTTGCTTGGCTCTGTGTTCAAAAGTTCGGCGCCGCAGGTGCGGGCCTTGCGTTTTTCGGCCTCTACGTTTGGCACAGTGTTCTGATGTACTTTATCGCGCGCCACTTCACCGATTTTCGCTGGTCACCGGTTAATCGCAATCTGATCAACGCCTATCTTGCGATCTCGGCGCTTCTGTTTGGCGCCCTCCAGCTCTTGCCGCTGTGGCAGGCAACGACTCTTGGATTGGCAATTGCGGCCCTGGCCGGCCTCCACTCCCTGAGAAATCTCGCTGATCTGGTCCCAGAACACGCGTTGCCACGTCTGATCCGGCCACTCTTAAACATGTGTCGAATTTGAAACACATATGGGCCCGTTCCAATCTCCAACGGGGTATTATGATCTGCAAGCGGCCTCGGCCTGGTATCGGGACGCGAAGATATAAAACAATAGTGGCTTTGAGGCTTCTGCCCCTTCACCTGCGCAATGGATTCTGCCGACGGGGATGTGGTCACATAAAGGTCGAATTCCAGTATTGAGTGTCGGCGCTGAACCGGCCGAGATGCTAATTGACGACGCGCTCGCCAACTTGCTGAAAGGCCTTTGCTCGCCGCCACTCGCTGGCGATCAACACGATCACGATCCCAGCCATTTCCAGGATCCAGTACCATTTGAGGCCCAGGAGGCGGGTCCTAAGGAAGCTGTCCATATGATGAAACGACGCGGCTCGAATTAATACGTAACCGAGCACAAACGTCGAACCAGCTACCGCCATCCACGTTTGAAATGGGGCTTTCCTGAGCCCGAAAATCAAGACTGGTAAGATCGCCAGGCATACGGCGGTAATGCCAGCGATTAAATAGATCTGTACTGTCTGGCGGTGTTCATACCACCCGCCTGAGTAGGCGACCATACGGCCAAGCTCTGTCAGGCCAGACTGAAGGTCTAATTGCTTGTTTATCCCGAGAAGGAAAAAGAGAACAGAGATATTGCGCCAGACACGGGCATCGGCCTTGTCTTTGGGATCTTGTCGACGGAGAACCCGGACGGTCATCCAGCAGCTGCCGGCGGCAAGGAGGTACAAAACGACAGTAATCCAACCCCCGGCGGTCGGATCGCCGATGCCAGGATGCCAAGAGAACTCAAAGTTAGGCGCCATGTCCGATCTCCGTACAATGCCGGGTCTCCTGAAGGGCCAATCTTCGTGGGCTTCCGTATCGCGGCAAGTTAGCCTTTCGGCCAACCGCACCCTTATGTATTTTTGATCTTAGGTACTTGGCACGCGTTTCTTGGCCAGAGATTTGCAATCTGAGCCCCGCCCGGGAAAATCAACCTACTGCCTGCTCGATTGCCAATTGATGTCTGTGGACCGTCGACTTGACTGCATCCACGACCCAAATCAAATCGCTTGTTTCCATCTGCGCAAAGAGCGGCAAAATGATCGAATGTTGCTGTGCTTCAACACTTCGCCGCAAACTCACCGAGACGCGATGTGAACCCGGTTCACAATAGGCGCCCTCAAGGTGGATGTTCATGATCCCGCGTCTCGTCGAAACGCCTCGATCAAGCAACTCCTGCATAACGTCGCGCTGATCAAGATCCGTGGCCAATCTCAGGCAGAAGCTCTGCCAATTGCTGCGTGCCCAAGCAGGCTCAATGGGCAGCATGACACTTGCCGTAGAACGAAGTCCCTGCCCGTATTGATCCGCGAGCTCGCGTCGCAGCGCAATGATCGTCGGAAGTCGCTTCAGTTGTTCACGCCCGACCGCCGCCTGCATGTCGGTCATGCGGTAGTTGTAACCCAACTCGGGATAGGATTCGAAAATGACCTGCTTCGAGCCGTGGCGTACTGCATCCGTCACACTCATGCCGTGTTGCCGCCATAAGCGGAACTTTCGATCGTATTCCGGGTTGGCCGTTGTCAGCATACCGCCGTCGCCGGTCGTCACCACCTTGCGCGGGTGAAAGGAGAAGCAGGCGATATCGCCATGAGGCTTGCCGATCTTTTCCCATCGACCCTTCCAGAGAATTTCGCTACCAGTTGCGCAAGCGGCATCCTCGATCACCGGGATGGAATGACGGGCCGCGATCGTAACGACGCGATGCAGGTCGCAGGGCATTCCGAGCTGATGGACGCAAATGATGGCCTTTGTTCGGGGCGTGATGGCCGCTTCGATCAAGTCGGGATCGATATTGTAGCCATCTTTTTCGATATCGACGAAAACGGGCACGGCCCCACAGTAGCGGATCGCATTTGCGGTTGCGATGAACGTGTGGCTGACCGTGATGACTTCATCGCCAGCCTCGACGCCGACCGCCTTGAGGGCGAGGTGGAGCGCAGTCGTGCAATTGGATACGGCACATGCGTGCCGGGCGCCGACAAAATCGGCGAACTCTTCCTCGAACGCGGCCACCTCGGGCCCTTGCGTGACCCAGCCGGACAAAATGACGCGACGGACCGCCTCGACCTCCTGTTCGTCGAGAACAGGCTTGGCAACCGGGATCTGGCTCATGCTGCCTCTCCTGCGTTCAAGCTCTTTTCCTGGCGCCACCACTCTACGAGATCGCGCAGGCCTTCTTCCATTGTCACCTTTGCGCTGAAGCCTAGAAGCTTCTCTGCCTTGGCAGTTGAGGCGAGACGCCGCGGCACGGCATTGACCTTCCGCGCCGGCCCGAATTGCGGTTCCAGCGAAGAGCCCATGACCTTGGTCAAGAGGGCGGCAAGCTCGCGAAGGCTCGTCTCGCTACCGCTTGCGACGTTGAAGACCTCATCGGTGACATCGGATTTCGCGGCAAGCAGGTTGGCCCGCGCGATGTCGTGCACGTGCACGAAATCCATCGTTTGCATGCCATCACCGAGGATGATCGGCGGCAGGCCGCTGGCAATTCGCTCAATCCAGCGGATCAGAACTTCCGTGTAGGCGCCGTAGACATCCATGCGCGGACCGTAGACGTTGAAGTAGCGAAGCGCGACGTAACGAAGGCCGTACATTTCCGCAAAGCTGCGCAACAAACCCTCGTTGAAGGCTTTGGCAGCGCCGTAAATGGTCCGATTGTTGTAAGGGTGATGTTCCTCGGTGGTCGGGAAGGTGTCGGCCAGCCCCAGGACCGAGGCAGAAGACGCCGCCACAACTTTGGAAACCCCAGCCTGCACGGCCGCTTCGAGGACGTCGAACGTTCCGCCTGCCAGAACATCAAAGGCAAGCCGCGGCTCCTCGGCGCATTGCGTGATGCGAATGGCGGCCTGGTGGAAGACGACATCGATGCCTTGGCTGACGTCCTTGAGAATCGCACGGTCCCTGATATCGCCCTCGACAATCGTCACCCGAGCCCGATCGATGGCGTCAACAAGGTTCTCACGCCTGCCGCGGACGAAATTGTCCAGGACCACGATTTCCCTGGGGTCCTCGCGGGCGACGAGATCGGCAATATGCGAGCCGATGAGACCGGCGCCACCGGTGATCAAGATCCGCTTGTTCTTCATACTCTAACACTCCGAATTTGGTCCGCTTGAATCCTGATCCG
Source organism: Rhizobium sp. 42MFCr.1 (assembly GCF_000377185.1). Classification (NCBI taxonomy): domain Bacteria; kingdom Pseudomonadati; phylum Pseudomonadota; class Alphaproteobacteria; order Hyphomicrobiales; family Rhizobiaceae; genus Rhizobium; species Rhizobium sp. 42MFCr.1. Next base: position 136,321 of record NZ_KB897825.1, on the reverse strand, counting down.
CTCGCCAGCGGAGGAATTTTGCAGGAACGCCGGCAACAACTGAGAAGGGAGCGACGTCGTCAACAACCACGGCGCCAGCGCCGACAATTGCACCCTTGCCGACGGTCACGCCGGGAAGAATGGTGGCATTGGTGCCGATGTCTGCCCATGCTTCGACGCGGACCGGCTTGATTTCCAGGTCGGTGCGGATGATCGGCATGTCGACCGGCAGTGCAGTATGGCTTGAACCGAGGACCTTAGCGCCCGGCCCCCATCCGACATGATCCTCAAGCACGAGGTCGCGGGCATCAAAATAGGCCTGCGGGCCGATCCAGACGTTGTTTCCGATCCGACAAGTTCCGTCGAATCTGCCCTGAATGTAGGCTTGAGCGCCGATAAACACGCCATTGCCGATTTCGAAGGTTTCCGGGTGCTTGAAACCGGCTCCGCTACCGACTTGCAAGCCGTCGCCACAGGTGCGTGCCAGGCTTCTCCAGATTGTCTTGCGCATGAAACTGTCGACGAATCCGTCGCCCGTCGCGAAGCGCGCGTAGAGTTCGACGAGGCCCGCGGTCCCATAGGATCGGGTCAGTTCCTCGGCCAGATGAACGGCATAATCAGGATCCACGGAGGTTTGCTGACGCCCATGCACGGCCAGGACAAGACGCACGCCGGTTAAGGGGTCAGCTGACATAGGCTTCCTGCTCCACAGCAGCTGCAATCTGATCGACTTGCGTCAATGTCAGCTCCGGATAGATCGGCAGCGAGAGCACCTCACGTGCTGCGGCCTCCGAGATCGGGAAATCTCCGGCACGATAGCCAAGGTCAGCATGCGCCTTTTGAAGGTGGATCGGGATCGGATAATGCAGGCCGGTATGAATGCCAGCCGACCGCAACGAATGCTGGAGATGCTCACGGTCGTGCGAGCGTACGGCGTAGACATGGTAGACATGGCGCCGATCCATCATCGCAACAGGGGCGCTCACCGAGCGCGAATCGGCGAAGAGGCTGGAGTAGCGATCGGCACGAACCCGACGTGCTTCGGTCCAGGTCTCGAGATGCCGAAGTTTGATGCGCAAGATCGCACCCTGGATCTCATCCATGCGATAGTTGTAGCCCTTCAGCGCATGGTGATAGCGCTGCTCCTGGCCCCAGTCCCGCAGCATCCTGATCGTCTTGGCGTGCTCATCATCGTTGGTGACGACGATGCCGCCCTCGCCACAGGCCCCGAGGTTCTTGCCGGGGTAGAAGCTGAAACAGCCCGACACGCCGATACTTCCCGCACGGCGTTGCTTGTATTCTGCGCCATGTGCCTGGCAGGCGTCTTCGATGACAGGAATCCCATACTTGTCAGCGATGGCCTTGATGGCGTCCATGTCGGCCATCTGCCCATAGAGATGGACCGGCATTATGGCCTTGGTCCGAGGCGTTATCGATGCTTCGAGCTTGGCCGGATCCATTGTGAAGGTTACCGGTTCGACATCAACGAAGACCGGGCGCGCGCCAGTATAGCAGACCGCGGATGCGGTCGCGACGAAGCTGAAGGAAACGGTAATGACCTCGTCGCCCGGGCCGACGCCGGCGGCGAGCAAGGCAAGATGCAAAGCGCTTGTGCCGGTGTTGACGGCGATCGCATGCCTGGCATCGCAATAGGCCGCGAACTCCTCTTCGAAGCGAGCGACTTCCTCGCCAAGGACATAGTGGCCCGACGCCAGCACGCGCAGTACTGCGGGCTCAACCTCGCTTCTGATGGCGGCGTACTGAGCCTTGAGGTCGAGAAGGGGGATCATGCAATCAGCCTCGCGGGCTCGAGTTCGATGACACGTCCGCGCTGGGCGAGCGACTGGGTGGCAGCCTCGAGAATGCGCACCACGCGAAGCCCCGCATGACCGTCGGCGATCGGCTGGCCGTTTGTCACGACACAATCGACAAACTGCTTGAGCTCACGTCCAAGCGCTTCCGTCATATCAAGTTGTGGCGCGTACATATCGCCGGTGCGGTAGCCGACGCGCATGTCGTGGACCTTCTTGCCGTCGGCCTGCGGATTGCCGTTGAGAGTGATGCCCTTGTCATAGACCTTGATCTTCTCGCTCGGCTCCAGATCGTCGTAGACGATCATCTTGCTGCTGCCGCCGATCAGCGTACGGCGCACCTTGACCGGTGCCAGCCAGTTGACGTGGATGTGGGCGATTAGCTTGCTCTCGAAAAAGAGCGTCAGATAGGCGATGTTTTCGGGCTCACCGGCAACATGGCCCATGCCCGTTGCCGAGACCGCCACCGGCTTTTCCGGCAGCACGTAGTCCATGATCGACAAATCGTGGACGGCGAGATCCCAGATGACGCTGACATCATGCTGGAAGAGGCCGAGATTCACGCGAACGGAGTCGTAGTAATAGATGTCTCCGAGGCCATTCTCGATAATCTCCCGCATCTTGCGGACCGCACCTGTATGAATGAAGGTGTGGTCAACCGCGAGAATGAGCCGGCGCCGCGCGGCCTCGTCGACCATCCGGCGAGCTTCTTCGGAGTTCGAAGCCATGGGCTTTTCGACAAACACGTGCTTGCCGGCCATGAGCGCTTTCATCGCCAGCATGTAGTGGGCCGACACAGGCGTCGCGATTGCGACGGCGTCAACACGGGGATCACGCAGCACCTCGTCGAAATCATCTGTGATTTGGACGGTTGGGTAGCGCAGCTGGACACCTGCAAGGCGATCCTTCTTGAGATCGCATACCCAGACAAGTTTTGCACCGGGCGTTTCGGCAAGATTTCGGACCAGGTTGGGGCCCCAATACCCATAACCGACGACGGCAACTCCGATCATCTTACTCTCCCGGATGAAATGACTTCGACTGGCGCATCCTTTGCGCGGCCGATGATTCTTGCCGGCACGCCAGCAACAATTGCGTAGGCAGGCACGTCTTTGGTGACGACCGCGCCCGCACCAATCTGCGCGCCTTCGCCAATGGTTATGCCTGCGACAATGGTGGCGTTGCTGCCGATCGAGGCGTAGCGCTTGACGAGTGTCGGCACGACCGACCAGTCCGCGTCGGACTGGAGGGAACCATCAAGGTTGACGGCACGTGGATGGAGGTCGTTGGTGAACATCACCCCGTGACCGACGAAAACACCATCTTCGATTGTCACACCCTCGCATATGAAAGTGTGACTGGAGATTTTGCAGTTTTCAGCGATCGACGCATTCTTCTGGATCTCGACAAACGTTCCGATACGTGAGCCCCGACCGATCGAGCAGCCGTAAAGGTTCACGAGATCGGGATGGTGGATCACCACGTCGTCGCCCAGCTTTACGCTTTGTGCGATCATCCCATCCGCCCCGCGCAGCAGCCGCTTGATCCCAGCGGATTGTCAATTACGTCGAGCATAAACGCGCCCCCACTGAACAATTCCTGAAGACAAAGAAGTCTTCTTTTATCCTTGGAGTAAAGAAAACAAAAATCGGTATTCGGTTAATCAAAAGTAGTATGTTGAGTTCAGTTTGAGAATTTTACATCGGGCAGCAAAGTATTTAATAGAATATTCTAGAATTTCCGCGTACGACCGAGCACAGACGGGCAATGAGGCTTCTCACGGTCGTCGCTGGCGAAAGTGAAACCGCATTGGGCATGGGGACTGCGCGATTGTCTCTTAAATCAAAGAAATTTCCGACCAGCAGCTTCCTGACGTTTGCTGCTGCGAACGTGTCAACGACGCACAAGCAACTCGGCCGCTTCAGGCGTCAGATCAAACGCATTATTTTGGATGGGGGCCTGAAGGCGCTCACAAACAAAATAAGAACCAAGCTATCGGATGCAATTCACCCCAAGACATTCTTATGGCATGTTTTTCCATCTGACGTCCTGAAGGCCGACCTGTCGAAGCCACCAAGCCCTACCATTCCAGTTCTGATCGATGGAGAGCCTATCGAGTTAAACTGGATCGTCGGTCCCGCCGGACCTGGATCGGGCGGTCATACGACCATATTCCGCACCCTCAAATATCTTCAAACAGCGGGCTACCGAAACCGGGTATATTTCTATGACCCCTATGGCGGTGACGGCAAATACTACCAGCACGTCGCACGGTCCGACTATGATCTGACTTGCGACATTGAAGATATCAGTCTTGGCATGAAGGACGCTCATGGCGTCATAGCAACCTGCTGGCCCACTGCCTACGCAGCATTCAACGCTTCTTGCGCCGGCAAGCGCTTCTATTTCATTCAGGACTATGAGCCTGCGTTCTACCCTGTGGGGACGAATAGCGCCCTGGCGGAAACAACCTACAGGATGGGATTTCACGGCATTACTGCAGGTCGCTGGCTCTCCGAGAAGCTCGCGCGAGAGTTCGCAATGGAAACCGATTGGTTCCCGTTCGGAAGCGATACGGCTCGCTATCGCTTTGATGCCACTTCACGACGCTCCGGTGTTGCATTCTATGCCAGGTCGGGCACGCCGCGCCGCGCGGTTGAGATCGGCCTGCTAGCGCTCGAATTGTTTGCCGCCAGACGGCCTGACATCGAACTGCACCTTTTCGGCCAGTCTATGGGGAGCCTTCCATTCCAGTTTATCAATCACGGCCTCGTCTCTCCGGACAAGCTCAACCAGATTTACAACAAGTGCTTTGCAGGGCTCAGTCTATCATTGACCAATGTCTCGCTCGTGCCTCATGAAATGCTTGCATGCGGCTGCATCCCGGTTGTGAACGACGCCGACCACAACCGCTTGGTTCTGGATAATTCGCACGTCAGATATGCCTCACTTCTTCCACATGCGTTGGCCGATGCAATGGAGAGTATCGTTACCATGCCTGGCTTTCACGCTGCATCCTGGCGTGCTGCTGAAAGTGTGGCTGCAATGTCCTGGGACATCGCAGGCTCGGCGGTGGATAGTGCGCTGCGCAAGGCGCTGCGCAATGCCCCACGTCGAGCCGCGAGTTGACTCCTGCTGTTAACGGGCCGGCGCAAAAGCCGGTCTTCATTTTGCGGAAATCACGCTCCCAAGGGAACTGCGGGTCAATTGCGCAGACTAAGATCCCAGCGTCGCAACGACCCCGGAGCGTCAGGAAAGACTGGCCGGATCGTGAGGTCTAAAACCCTCTCCGGCAGCTCGAATTCATCTCACGGCTTGGCACACATCATGGAACTATCCACCTAAGAAGCCACATCGTGAAAAATATACACCAGTCCGTCGTGACCAATGATACTCGACTCGATTAAAGATCTCGACTTCGATCAGTCGACGAAGGCGAGCGTTCCAGCGAGCTGTTGATCGTCGTAAGGCATTTCGCTCGCTGCCCGCGGCTGCAAGAAGGGCGTGATAAGCGCGGGTGTTGACAATTGGGGGGAAGACCGACGCAGCAAAGTCGCAGTAATCACTGACAGGCACCGGATCGTCGCATGAGAGGTCGCAGACCTGTCGAGCGTAACGAACCGCAGTGAATGCCAGTGCCTGCCTGGCCAACTCATGAAGTTCCTCGCTAGCGGACAGGCCAGCGCCCTCCTTGCGGAAGACAGATTGAAAGGCCTCCCGCCGACCGACTAAGTCGACGAGAAAGCCAGCGTGTACGGTTCTTTGCATGCTTTGTTCGTGAACACGGTAGAAGGCCTGGTCAACTCCGTTTACGCGGCCAATATCGGACACTGCGGCGATGCGCAGCCACATCTCCATGTCACCAGAATGCGGAAGCGCTGGATCGTATCCGCCGATCTGCCTTTGAACACTCGATCGGACGACTGCCTCCGGACAAATGAGGAAATTTTTACCAGAGCGGCACACCTGTCGGATCCACTGCTCCCCAGTCCAGAGCGATACTCCCGTCATTGTCGTGCGCGCCTTGGGCGGGTGGTCGGTGAAAAAGGATATCGCCTGACCATATGTCATACCCACATTCGGGTTTGCGTCCATTAGAGACGTGGCGCGGCGAAGTGATCCGGGAGTCAGACAATCATCCGCCGAAAGGAGTACAAAATAATCGCCCTCAATCTGTCCGATACCCTCATTGTAGGTCGCAATGTGCCCGCGGTTGGTTTCATGACGAATGAAGCGGATGCGCGAATCCCCTGATGCAAGCTTCTGGCAGACTTGCGGGGTGTTGTCGGTGGAGCAGTCGTCAATAATCAGGACGTTGACGAACACCCCCTCTTGGCTAAGCGCACTGGAGACGCACTGTTCAAGATATCTCGCGTAATTATAGCACGGGATGAGCACCTGAACTGTCGCCATGCGCTGTACTCCAAACCTCAATCATATACTTTACACTATTTAAATGAATACTTGAATCAAGGGGCTGATCCATGATCATTTGGAGGTACGCCAGAACGATTTCTAATCCAAACGGCAATCTGTATCCGTCGTCGAAACTGCAGTAGAACTCAGCTCACCAGAACGGAGATGCGCATGTTTCCCGCCCCTTCGATCGCAATTGGAGTGGAGCTCTTTGAAGTTGGGCAGTTGCTTCAAGGACTGCTCCATTATCAGGGCGGCTTAGCAGGAACGTCGGTCTACGCTGCCGTCACTCATATCATTGCTCTATCGAACGACCGATTCACAGGCAGGTGGAACGCGTCAAGATTCTTCGCACACGTCGAAGCAATCGCCGTCAATGAAAGATTGACCGCCGGTCGAGATTTTTCGTGCGACGCCCCGACCTGCTGGATCAGTGGACCACCGAAAACGAAGGCATGTTCGTACGTTCATTCCGTGTTGCCGAGAACGGCTCTGTCTTTTCTTCACACGACCCTTATCGAAGGCGAGCGGACCAATGCGATCTCCTCTTGCATCAGTGCCTGCCCAAAGATCGAAGTGGTCGCGCGATGAGTTCCCCAAACTATACAGCGTTAATCAGAACTTTTAATTCTAAGAGGACGCTCGCATCGACCTTGTTATCGCTTGCGCAGCAATCAGTTCCTCCCAGCCAGTATGTCTTCGTCGACTCTGGATCGACCGACGGTACGCTAGAGATCGCCCCCAAGAATTCGATCATTCATCATTACCGGGCAAAGAAATTCAACTATTCGGAATCTCTGAATGAGGGAATTGCCCACATCGAGACTCCCTATACAATGGTAGTGAGCTCCCACACTTCCATAGCGAATAGCCAAGCGCTGGAATACGCCCTCGCGACGCTCGAAGAAAATGACGATATTGCAGCTGCCTATTTCGTCCAGGAATTTGCACAGAATATGAGATTTGATCTGATTGGCCCGAAGAACTTTTCGGGTTTCAACGGAGTTTGGAATACATGCGCCCTTTACAAGACGCGTCATCTAAGACAGCGCTCTTTCCGTCCGGAGGTTTTTTCAGCGGAAGACCAGGACTGGTCGAATTGGGCCATCAACTTCGAAAGGAAATACATCGCGAAGATATCCGGCGCGGGCATGTCCTATAACAATCCTGCCGGAAACAGCGTATTGAAAAGCCGCAACGAATGCTTGGCTGTTGCTATATACGTCAAGACTGACATGCTTCGTTTCGAATTTCTAGCAAGAACACTCTACCGCGCGTTCAGGCCAGTTTCGTCAATGAGGGAGCGCGCCCTAAATATGAGCCTACTTTATTCACTGATCCTGCAGAATATTTCCCGCTGCACGGGCCGTGATTAACAGGTACCGCCTGAGGCTGAGCCGTCACTGAATTTCCTGGCAGCAAGAGCAGGTCCGATCAACGCGGAATCGGAAAAAGTAGTTCGCCCGAGTTTTATTCAGTTTTGATCCAGTGGTTCTATGAAGTGAATCCCGATTGTGGCTCGCGTACCGACGTTGCTGCGGAGATTGGGGGCAACCTTTCGGGAGGCAATTTTGGTACGTGGCTAGCATTTGAAGCGATGCCGCGTGGCGCATCATGGATGCCAGTTTACCAACGGAGTGCGAACGCAAGTCACGTCTTTTTATAAGCAAGCGATAGACAAGAATAAATGCTATTTTTGAATAGCAAAAACGAAAACACCTGTTAGTCTTCGCCAATAACTGGAGGGTGATTTAATGGAAGTACATAAGCTAGGCTGGTCTAGGACGCTTGCCAAAAAGATATTTCCGACAATCGGACCTGCCTTCAGCCCAAGGCCCGCTCAATTGGCTCTCTCTCTACTCGAGACGAGCGTTGCAATACTGCAAGGCAAGGGGGCCGGCACGGGTTGGGACGCTGGCGCCGAAACGAAGGTCGCCCTGCCATTCCTTTCCCCCGGCGCAGTTGTTTTCGACGTGGGGGCAAACATGGGCACGTGGACGACGGAAATCCGCCACGCCTACAAGCAGCCACTCAAAATATACATGTTTGAGCCTCAGCCGTCTTGCCAGCGTGAGTTGGCCCCGCTAGCGGCCGATGGATGCGTTTTAGTGTCTAGCGCCGTTGGCAATGAGAAGGGCACGGTGACGTTCCATTTCTCGATCGAAGGAGCGGGTAGCGCGTCGATCTACCAACGGAAGGAGAGCTATTTTGCTGATCAGGTGGGCAGCATCGAGGTGCCAATCCTCAAGCTTGACGACTTTGCAGCCGAAAACTCAATTTCCAAGATCGATTATATGAAGATTGACGTGGAAGGGCATGAGCTCGCTGTCCTGAAAGGCGCTTCCGACCTCATTTCGAGGGGCGCGGTTCGGGCAATCGCTTTCGAATTCGGTTCCGCAAATATCTATTCCGGCACGTTCTTCCGAAGTTTCTGGGATTTCCTGACGGGATACGGCTACAGCCTGAGCAGGATTACGCCTGGCGGTCGACTGTCCAAGATTGAGTCCTACTATGAGGATCTTGAATACTTCCGAGGGGTGTCCAACTACCTAGCCGTTTTGCGGTAAAAGCCATCGCCTATCATCGCATGTTGAAGGAGCGGCTGGTTTCAAAGACCGGAAGACGTGCTTTGATGCGGGTAACCGAGGAAGCGGACACGGACTAGCTGGAGCTCGGAGCCGATCAGCGCCAAGGTGGATAGCCGATCTTGCGCCGCAAGCGATGTGCCGGTCACACAGGGCCAACCAGGCAGAGTGCTGGCTCAGGCTTAACTCAACGCGCTGACCGACACCGGTGGTGACAGCTTTAATCGCGGCGGAAAATCCGCTTGGCGAAACGTCCGGAGCTGTTCAGGCAAACCCCTGTCGCCTCTAGCGTGAAGCTGCCATAATTTGCAGCGCTTTCCGATATGCTCGTTTCGGATTTCTAACGACCGCGAGGGCTGGCGCAATCACGTCCCGATAGTTGCCGTACTTATTGATCGGTATCTCGGAAATTTCCTTCCACGTGCGTTCTATCTGCCGAAAGTAGATCTCACCCTTTCGCCTTAAGTCAGGCGGCAGTGAAAGCATATCCACGTAGTTGGCCCTCGATATCATCGGATGTAATTCGCACTGGTTGGGTTTGACGTAAGTGTCGCAAAATCCCCAGGAACTCATTCGCAATTCGATATAGGCAAGGTCCAGTATCGTCAGTGCATCAAAATGCGATATGGGTCTGATCCAGTCCTCAACAGACTGCAATATCTCATCGCTCTGCGGTAGCTTCAGGCGGCTCACTAGGCCTTTTGCGTCGATGACCGTGTCCGGTTTCGCGTTCAGCCAAAGAAAGCCGCGGCCCACTTCACCGCCGAGGCCACCGACAAAATAGCGGCCTTCCAGCGCACGCACGCTCGGGTGCATCTTGACGTTGTTTCCGCCAACACAGTGGCCAGCCCTGAGCCGCCACAGCTCCGCCTGTTCGTGTGTGGCTTCGCAGTAAGCCAATGTCTCATGGGCCAGTTTGAACTTGAGAGCGAGACGCTTCGCGCAGTTGGTGTCAACGTCGGCATTTGGAGCTTTTACCGTCACAAAGGAGACTTCCCTCAGGAGGTTTTTGCAGCAGGAGAGCAACAAGCGGGAATCGCTTCCCGCGGTCAAAGCCACACTGGTCTTTCCGGTGCGAGCAAGGATCTCTATTGTCTGTCCCACCCGCTCGAAAATCCTTGTGCAGGTTGAGGTCGGATCAAGCGAGACTGTAATAGGCGACGCGGGCCAGTGACGGTTCGCCGTCCACGTGTCGAGGTCAAGATAGTGGTTGCAAAGCAGGCGATTAACACCGGCATGAGCTGTCAGGTCACCGGTAAACCAGCCAGCATTTTCAACATCGAGCGACTTGTAAAGCTTCGCTCGAAACCGTTGCCGATATTGATCCTCACTCAATAGCGCTGCAGCGGTCGCGCCCGCCAGCCGAGCCTGCGCATCATAGACAAGCGACATCGTCCCGTTTGCGTCGAGATAGACCCGCCTCTTCGTCGGCGTGGACAATATGAAAAGAAAACTGCCTGCCAGGCTGTAGATGTGCGTTTCAATAAAATCGTCGACGTCATTCACGTCCTCAAGCTTTTCAGAAATGCTGTAACTATCCGCGATCACACGACGTTGTGCTAGATCAATCGGAGTTCCAAGGAGCACCCCTAGTTGATTTCCTTCGGCATCGACAACGGGCACAGATTTGGCGCCCGGCGCCAGGGCAAGGTGGAGAGAGCCTAGCTCACAGTGATCCCAGTTGAGGAAGCGAGGTATAGGTTCGCTTGCAAGAACGAACTGACCGGCGAGTTGATCAGATTCTAACTGCATCTATCATCCCCTAGCTTTCTTCAGCGTATCGATGTGCATTGGACCGAAGTGTTTGTCAGTCTATCCAATCACGCATTGTCTAGTAAGCGCGTCACTGTCGTCCAATGGAGTTAAGAGACTGCTTCAGAAGAGTTAGACCACCAGTCAGTCAGCGCGACCACGCGATTAAAGGCAGTCTTTTGGGTGTCCCACTTGTTCTTGGCCAACGAATAAGGAAATGCGCACTATTGTGGACCTTCCTATGACTGCGGCTGGGCACTATCACTCCCTTTGCCTACTGCGATGGAACCGACTTCTGTATCTTATCGCCAGGCTCGAGCGCGATTGGCGTCCGGTCGCATTTCACCCAGGCGCCCCCTGGCTGGATGTCTGGTGCCCCCTGTACAGATATCCCTCTTCGAGTTTGCGTGGGGTCCGAGGCTTCATCAAGGTTCCCGCCCCTGGAACCTCCTGTATTTGGAGCTCAACGTCGGCCTCGTTGTATCCAAGATCCAGACGCCGGATCCACCAAGGAAGAAAAACCAAGCGTAAACAGCTCCCCAGAAATGCACGGTTGATCCAACAAACACAAACGTTGTCATACAAATCAAATAGGCGATCCGGCAAGCGTCGACCGTGGGGTCGAGACTCTTGTGCTTCGCGACCGAAAACCAGATATGAAGCCACGATAACGTCATCAGCAAAAAAGCTGGTAGGCCATGGCGCATCGCCATTAGCAGCCAAAAATTATCGACGCTGCTCTCCGGCATCCAGACGGGTCGCTCCCAATCACCCAGCCCAATTCCGAACAACGGATGATTTGCTACCGATGCAGAGCCGTAGTCAAAAATCCAGATTCGGTACCAGCCTGTCTGCTGCTCAAAGGTGAAGTGGGAAATATAGAACTGGACGGGTGTCTGGTTTGAGCCAAACTCAATGAGGAGATATCCTGCAAACACGATCGCCCACAGTAGCTTCCATCGGCCAGCAAATGCGCCCAGGGTCTTGTTCCACATCAGCAACATCAGTTGAAACAAGAGGCCGCCGATGGGCGCCGAAGACATTGACAACAGAGCGGTAAACCCAACCAGGCCAGCGAGTATGACGCGCGCCTTGGGCGAGAGCCTGCCGATAGTTGCCATGCCTGCAAGTGCAAGCATGCTTCCACAGAAGGTTCCAAACAGGATCGTATGGCTAAATGGGCCCTGCACGCGCCAGAGGCCCATTCTTGGTGGCATGACAACGATTGTCTCGGTCTTGTACACCGTCCCAAACATGAGAAGGATCAAGTTTGTCCCGGTCAACCATTCATAAATCGCGAATGGCATCATGCAAACTATCGCCTTGGCGACAAACAGCACCATACGACTAAAATCCTGCGGTGTACGAATACACACGCGCGCCAACATGTATGCTCCCATTGTTTCAATGAAGAGGATGCCGGCTGGCTCGATCGACTCTTCAACGCCTTGAACGACAAAGAAGGCAATTGCCGCCCATGAGCAAAACAGGAGGAAGCCAAAGTCGGCGAGTCTTTTGGGGCCGGCCCGGCCCCGTAGCCAGGCCAAAAGGCATGGAATAACGGCTATGAGCAGGACTATTCTATAAACAGAGAGTGCGAGCGGCCCAATCGGAATTGCCCACGGAACCATAAGTCCAATCAGAAAGAGTTTTAGCGGCCAGGCCAGCCGTTCCTGTTTCGCCTCTGGAGGAAGTAGTGCCTTGTCACGCTTTGTGCCGCGTATGCCTGAACGACGTGCATCATCCGCCTCCTTAAGGGTGCGAGGTACCAGCCGTGCCTCACCTGGTTGCGAACGTGTAACCGCGCTCATGTTTTAGGGCTCCGCCAAAAAACGCTGTGGCATTTACGGGACCATTGACATGCAAGGTGAGTACGACGTTCGAGCGTTTGGATCGTCGCCCCGGTTCGCGCTCGGAATGTTGAGATGGGAACCAACCTAATCCCAATGCGACGATAGACGTGATGCCACATCATCTGAATTTCCGATCTCTGTTGATCAGTTCAGCAAAGATCTCGTTCATCCGCTCGAGTTTGGCGGACCATAGCGCAGTCTCCATGGCATGAGCATGAGCGGCTGCTCCCATTTGTCCGCGCAACTCGGGACTAGTGACAAGTCGCCGCGCGGCAACGGAGATATCATTGGCCAGCACGTCGGGTGTCGAGACTGCGAGCTTTATTGCGCAATTTTCGGTTGTAGCGCTTGCCGGCCCGCCGCGATCAACAATAATCAGCGGCAGCGAATACGCCATAGCTTCCAGAACAACCCTCCCGCCGGGCTCCCGATAGCTAGGAAAGACAAACACATCAGCCTGTCGGTAAAATTTCGAAACGGTTTCCTTCGCCACCCAACCATAAAGGTGAACGCGATGTTCTAGTCCGAATTCTGCTATCAGTCTCTCGCATTCAGTACGATCTGGTCCATCACCCACGATGTCCAGTTCAACTGGCAAATCGAGAAGAGATGTCATTGCCCGAATGAGGTCTCGAGCGCCCTTTGTTCGAACGAGACGACCGACGTAGAGCAGCTTAACCGAACCCGACCGCGGTTGTCGTCGAATGAGAGCCGGAATGGCGTCAAGGGCATTGTCACCCATTACTTCAAACCGCTTCAATGGGATATTGGAGAGCTGATCCCTTACGTAGTCGGCAATTCCGAGGACACAATCTGCACTCTGAAACGACCCGCGCAGGATGGGATCGAATTTTTGACGATATGTGTCCAGACGACGCAGACTCATGAACCATGGGGCTGATCGTTCATCCGCTTCAAATCCTGGCGGGGACGATAGCCCCCCTCCTACAGGACCTATCACCAGTGGCAGACCAAGGTTTGCCGCTGGAGACGGGTAGCGCATCGCGACGGGAACAGGTTGATGCGCCAAATCGAAGTGTTTGCCTTCGGAGAGCGCTTTTCTAATCCAACGTCGTGCCCGAAAATAGAATGGGATATACCCGGGTTTAACGATGCTATTCAACCGCTCCGCCCGTCCGAGCAGCGGCGGCTCACGCCACTCGATGACGTTGACATTCCTCAGTTGTTGCGAGGCGGGTCTGGCTCCAATCTTGTGATACGTGAGCAATGTGACCTCGTGGCGCTCGCCAAGCCGCTGCGCCCATTGGTATGCGATGGAGGCCTCCCCCACATCTTCCCCATTACACGTAGGCGCGACCAGTAACAGCTTTGCCATTCTAAGATCTCCACCTATATTCGGAAGCGCGCCCGAACCTCGCTACGAACGCTTCGCCAGATCGGCATCTGACCTGTGAGAATGCGAGCGAGGGTGGCATCGGTCGTGTCAAATCGAATGGAAGTCCGTGGTTTCAGAAAACTGCCGGGGGCTGCATTGCCTCCACTGCTTGAATAAGCCGCGATGTATCCGGCTCGTCTTATTTCCAAGAGAACGGCGCTATTATACCAGCCAAAGGGCAAGGAGGCGGACTGAACATCAACCCCGCAAATCTCCTGTAGCCGCGTGCGTGATGCTTCAAGCTCGTGTCTAAGCGCGGGAGTTGGAATCTTTGTCCAGTCTTTGTGATCAACGCCGTGGCTTCCTATGCGCATCCCCATGGCCGTAAGTGCCTCGATGTCGTCAGAGGCAAGGGATCCCGGGTGCCCGATGCGACCGGTCAATATGAAAAACTCTGCGCGAAGACCACGCCGTCGCAATTCAGGTGCGGCGATCAGAAGATCAGAGGCGTTACCGTCGTCGAAGGTGATTGATACTCTTTCCCGTTGGGGATGGGATGCAATGCTATCAATGATCGTCAGAAAGCGATCTCGACTGAGCCAATAATCGGCTTCGCCGGGCTCAAGTTCACGTCGCGGTTCTCCAATCCCATGGAAGTTGATGATGCGGTATTCCCCTTCCCTCGCCATGCTAACCCCGTGTACTTTCAACAAACGCGGCAGCTGATCGACCTGGCGTCAGCGCGCTCACCAGCGCTGCACGATGTGACGCGCCACGCCACAATCTGGCGGTATGTTCGATAATCACGCCCAATTTGAATATTGAGGTTTGCAGCGCCCCATGGTGGCGACGGTAATAGCGAATTCTGTTGGCTGTCAGCAGTGCAAAGAGCCGAGGGCCGGCACCGCTTCCCCCACTCGCATGCATCACCTTCGAGCGCGGCTCAAAGACGATCTCAAATCCTGCTTCGCGGATCCTGCGCTGATATTCCACTTCTTCGCTGTAGAGAAAAAACGACTCGTCCCATGCACCGACAGCTTTCCGAGCCTCGGTCGTTACGAGCAGAGCCGATCCTGTTGCCCATTGGACGGGCCTGCGTTGATCGTAATGGCGGCGCTCACCTATGATTTCACCGACCCCAAGGCGCGCAGCCAGCCTGCCCCCTAAAATAGCATCCGCCCACGCGGTGATAATCGAGGGCTCGCGTCTTAAGGTCGGGTCGACCGACCCGTCTTCTTTATAATTGAGTGGAACGACGACCCCAACCTTTGAGGTTGTTCCCCGCTCAATGAGCGGTTTGACCGCACCCGGATAGAGCCGAAGGTCGGGATTTAAGATCAGAAGATGGGATGCGGTTGCCGCTTTGCTTGAGGCAATATTGATCGCTGCCGCGTAGCCAGCATTTCGGCCCGTGCGGATAACTGTGGGGCGGACCGGATGTGCTTCAGCGATTTCTGCCGAGCCATCCCGAGAATTATTGTCGACGACAATGACTTCAAAGTAATCCACACCTTCAAGACCGCCGACAAGGGAATCCAGTAGCGCCGGCAAGGCGCTGGCACTGTTGAAAGTTACGATGACAACGACCACGCTTGGCCGAGTTTCGCCAGGATCCAGTTGATCGAGAACATTTCCCGCGAGCACCGTCATGTTCGGCTCCTCCGCTTTCCACTTTCAAACTTGCCGACAGTCATCGCGCCAGTTACCGCCTTGGATGCTTTGTTTCCTGAATTTTCTAGCCGAGAGGGGCATCGGTTTTCGACCGGTGCAGGTCCACGAATGATGCCAGCGATCCCACGGTTTCGAATAGTTCGGCGCTGAAGTTGTCGTCATCGATTTGAATTCCAAATCGAGATTCAATGGCCGCCATCAGGCTCAGCACGGCAAATGAATCAAGTTCGGGGAGACTCCCGAACAGTGGGGTTGAGGGGTCGGCGATGCGACCCTTGTCCTCGATTTCGAGGGTTTCGGCGATGACATCCTTGACGGATTCAAATGTTGAAGAATTCATGGTGCCTCACAACGATAGCAGTATTGATGACGAGGTTTCAAACGAGCACCTCCAGCGGCATTGGATGCCCCAAAAATGCTGTTGGACTGGCAGTCAGGCCGTATGCGCCGGCCTGGAAGACAACGACGAGATCGCCCGCCTCTGCACGTGGCAAACAAACATTGTCACCCAGCAGATCCAGGGGCGTGCAAAGGCATCCGACCACAGATACAGTCTCCAGCTCGGGCGCATTCATCTTGTTGCCGATGGCGATTGGATAGTTGCGCCGGATCACCTGACCAAAATTGCCTGATGCGGCCAGTTGATGATGAAGACCTCCGTCAACCACCAGATAGACCCGTCCGCGTGATACCTTCCGTTCGACCACTTTCGTTACATAGACGCCAGATTCACCGACGAGGTACCGACCGAGTTCGATGACGACTTTCGCATCGGGCAATACAGGCAGAATCGCGCTCTCAACCAGCTCGCCAAGCCTTTTTCCGACAGGAACGAGATCGAGAGGGCGATCTTTCTCAAAATACGGAATTCCGAAACCACCACCGAGATTGAGGTAGCGAACGACGTGTCCGTACTTCCCGGAAAGATCCAGCAGCAGTTCGACGTTGCGGGAGAAAGCTTCGCAGAGAATATCTGCGTGAAGATTTTGCGATCCCGCGAACACGTGAAACCCGAGAAACTCCAGATCTGCGCCCGCAAGCTTTTCAAGGAGTGACGGCACCTCTTCGGCATCAACGCCAAACTGCTGTGGGCCACCACCCATCTTCATCCCGGATCCCTTGACTTGGAAATTCGGGTTCACCCTCAACGCCACCCTCGGTCGGATACCAAGGCGATTTCCGGCTTCGACAATACGCAAAGCCTCAGTTCCCGATTCCATCTCGATCGTTACACCAGCGGCAACCGCCTGGATCAGTTCAGCCGACGTTTTGCCGGGCCCGGCAAAACTGATGCTGGAGGCAGGCACTGTCGTATCCAGGGCTGTCTTCATTTCGTAGGCGGAAGCAACATCGAGTGAATCGACAAGGCCCGACAGATGCTGGACCACCGCTGGCATTGGATTGGCCTTGATGGCATAGCTCAGCCGAACCTCCTTCGGCAGAACCGAACGAAGATACCCGACCCGTGCAGTGATCAATCGGCGATCATAGGCGAAGAAAGGTGTGCTTCCGACCCGCTCGGCCAGACGATCAAGGCCTATCCCTCCAACTGCCAAACAGTCTTCGGTCACGTCAAACATGTCAATGGAAGGATGTGCACTCACTGTCCCAATTGCTCCCTCAAGAGTACGCGGTCGAACTTGCCGTTTGGATTGGTCGGAATGGACGCCATTTCGATGACTTTCGACGGCACCATGTACTGCGGCAGTCGATGTCTGAACGCCGTTAACAGTGCACCCACGTCGAGTGTCTCGGCAACCGGGCTAGCAACCAGTACAATCCGTTGACCGAGCGCCTGATCATCGATTCCCATAGCCACTGCGTCACGGGCCAGACCCGTGGCATATGCAACTTCCTCGATTTCGGTCGGGCTGACACGGTAACCAGACGTCTTGATCATTTCATCCCGGCGACCGACGAAATACAGGAAGCCTTCCTCATCACGAACCACAGTATCTCCCGAAAACACCGCCATTTCCGGTTGCCGCCAGGTTGAACCCGTCCCGGGCAATGGCCGAAAGCGCTCGCTGGTGCGGGCAGGATCGTTCCAGTATCCAAGCGCCACGAGCGGGCCCCTGTGAACCAGTTCGCCGGGTTCGCCAGGATCGCAAAGCGTCCCGTCTGGCCGCACGACGAGAATTTCCGCATTGGGAATCGCCTTGCCGATCGAATCCGGTCGACGGTCGATCTCGGTCGGATCGAGATAGGTTGATCGAAAAGCCTCCGTCAGGCCATACATCAGATATGGAAGCGCATTGGGGAAGGACGCGCGCAGCCGGTCGAGTGTTGCCTTCGGCATCCTCCCACCCGTATTTGCAAAGTAGCGTAGCCTAGCACCGACTTCCGTTGGCCAGTCGAGAGCTCCAACTTGGATCCAGAAAGGCGGAACGCCGGTAATGCCGGTCACTTTGTGCTTCTCGCAAAGCCGTACGACATCGCCAGGCAGAAGATAGTTCATGAGAACGACGTGTGCACCCGAGTTGAAGGCTGTCGTAAGCTGACTTAGTCCCGCATCGAAACTCAGTGGTAGAACTGACAGAATCGTGTCGTGCGGACTGTTCCCGAGATAGTGGCTTACGCTCTCAGCGCCGACGATCATATTGCGATGGCTGAGAACGACCCCCTTCGGCTTGCCGGTACTTCCAGATGTGTAGAGAATGGCGGCAACGTCACAATCAACGCCTCTTTGCAACGGAGGCGATGCCTCCGTCGGAACGATCTCGATCCAAGAGTGGATGCACGGGCAGGTGCCGTCCTTTTGTGCTTCTGTGTTTGTGCCATCGACGAGTATGACATGTTGGAGCGATTGAACTCCGGCAAGGTGTCCCTGGAGTAGGGCCAGGCGATCTGCGGACGTGACCAATATCCTGACATCGCAGTCCGCTAATATATAGGCGACTTGCTGTGGCCTGAGAATGGGGTTGATTGGCACCGTTACGCAGCGAGCTGCAGCAGTACCGAATATCGAGACGGCGGTCTCTGGCCGCTTGTCGAGGAAAATCGCCACCCGGTCACCCGGGGCCGTCTCGATGGCATCCAGGGCTGATGCGAATCCGCAGGCGTTTTGCCAAAGCTGAGCGTAGCCAGTAGTGGTATTCTTGTATGTCAGGGCAGGAGAATTGCCGAACGAAGCTGCCCCGTGGCGAAGCAGATCGGAAATGTTGATCTTGATCGTCGGCTGCATTGATCTCGAAACTCCTCGCTACCAGGGTACGCAGGTTAGTTCGCTGTAGAGGTAATCGACCTCGCTTGGAGACACCCGATCACTCAAGAACATCCGTGGGCGCGGGGATCGAAGCGAGATGGAAAGCCTTGGGTGCACGTCGGCAAAGCGCTCTTCGACAAAGGTCGCGACGATCCCAAAGCGCGTTAGCAAGTAGCTGTAGACGTGGTGAGCGGTCTCCGCGAAAAGGTCGCGGTCCCCGACATGCAAGATCGACGCAAACACCCTCATCCGTTTGCGCGTATCCTTGCGAAAGATGACGTAGCAGCAACGATCGCCCTTTATCACAGCGAGATGATGCGCGGCGGGCGCAAGAGCATGATCCCTGTAGATACCGAGATTGCGAGCGTCGAGATAACGCTCGATGAGATGAGGATCGGTGACGATCGAAACGCCGCTTCCCCAACTCGGCCGAGGAAGATTTATCACCATCGCAACGGCAGTGTTGATTAACTGAAATTTGAGCCGTCGGTTGAGCGGAACGACATTGCCACTCGGCGAAAGGTCCGTGAACGTGTAGCCATCCTGGCCGAGAAGTGCCTTCAGGAGTCGTAGACCATGGGCCCGATAACCATCCAGGACGCACCAGGCACTCAGGTTGCAGAACTTCTCGACGGTTTGCCCAACCCGTCGGTCCGAATAAAAAGCAACATACACACCGACGATTTGCTCGCCTGCAATCAGCATGTACCCGTGATTGGGGGATGTCGACTTCCAAGACGGTCGTATCGCTGAGGCCCACGTCGCTGGCGACAATTTCCCATTTAGTTCCGCATGCAGGAAGTTCGCCACTCGCTGCACGTCGCCAGAAGAAATTGGACAAAGCAATGTACTTCCAACTTTTTCTTTGTAAACACCCTCCGGCACCGCCCATTTCCCTTTTGGAACTCATGTACACTTGGAAATTACTAAAGATTTTTACATATAATACTGAACCGATTCATAGATACCCATATGGGTGAACCACAGATCAACTAAAAGCCGCCTTTTTTAACCGGTTTGCTAACTGGAATGCCGTCCCGGCAGGGCCGTATCTTTGAGCCTTGATGTGTTTTCAACACGCGGGAGGCCGCCATTCCTAGCAACCATCACATTCTGATCCTGGTCGAGAATCTGCCGGTCCCGTTCGATCGCAGGGTATGGCAGGAAGCCCGGGCCCTAAACGACGCCGGTTACGAGGTGTCCGTGATTTGCCCCAAAGGAAAGGGGTACGACAAAAGCTATGAAGTTCTGGACGGCATCCATATTTACCGGCATCCGCTTCGGGAAGCCACCAGCGCGACTGGCTACTTGAGAGAGTATTGCCTCGCGCTGTTTCATCAGACACGTCTTTCATTCCGCGTCCGGCGGCGCCAGTCAATTGACGCCATTCAGGCATGCAATCCCCCGGATCTGATGTTCCTCGTTGCCCTGATCCACAAATTGCTGTTCGGCACCCGCTTTGTATTCGACCATCACGATCTCAGCCCGGAGCTCTACGCTACCAAGTTCGGACGCAAGGACATCTTTCACCGATTGCTCTGCTTCTTTGAACGGCAGACCTTCCGGTTGGCCGATGTCAGTATTGCGACAAACGAGACGTTCCGCGACATTGCAATCTCTCGCGGTGGAATGGCCCCCGATCGTGTAGTTGTCGTCAAAAGCTACCCAGAAGCTTCACGGTTCCGGCGCACAATTCCTGATCAGTCGCTCGTTGTCCCCGGCAAGCACCTGGTCGGCTATCTCGGCATTATGGGCGAACAGGACGGGGTTGAGACCATGGTCCGCGCCCTCGCCGAGATTGTCCATCATCGCAAGAGAGACGATGTCCACGGCCTCATCATTGGTGACGGTCCGGAGCTTAGCCGACTGAAAAAGCTCGCGACCGACCTCAACCTTGGCGATACCGTTCGCTTCAGTGGCTATTTGAGTGGCCAGCCCCTCATGGCTCACCTGTCTGCACTAAACATTGGAGTCATTCCTGACCCACCCAATGAATTCAACGACAAGCTCTCAATGAACAAGGTCTTTGAATACATGATGTTGGGCCTTCCCATCGTTCAGTTCAATCTTCGGCAAGCCACGCGTGATGCAACAGAAGCGGCGCTCGTGGTTAAGGAGCATTCGCCAGAAGCACTCGCAACCGGAATTCTCGCGCTTGTGGACGATCCACAGTGCTGCGCGGAGATGTCAGCCGTCGGGCGATCTGTCGCCGATCGTGAGTTCCAGTGGGCGAACGAAGCTCGTCGCTATCTGACGGCCTATCGCACAGTATTTCGCAGGAGATTGGGCGTCGATGATAAGCGTCATTATCCCGCATCTTGACCAGCCCGAATTGCTTCGACGCTGCTTGATGTCGCTGACACTCAAGAATAACCCTGGGCTTTCGTTCGAGATAATCGTGGTGGACAACGGGTCCAGAGAGATGCCAGCGGAGATTTGCGCTGCCTTTCCAAATGTCAAACTGCTGTCGCAACCAGTTCCTGGTCCGGGCCCCGCCAGAAATCTTGGTGTAGCAAACGCTGCGGGAGACACCTTGGCTTTCATCGATGCTGACTGTGTTGCCGCAGACGGTTGGCTAGATGAAATCACGCATCAGTTCTCCGCTGATAGAAGCAAGTCCATCCTTGGCGGAGACGTACGGATCGGGTGTGACGATCCAAAGCATCCGACGCTTCTCGAAGCCTACGAAAGCGTATTCGCGTATCGCATGAAAGAATACATCGAAAAGCAAGGGTTTACGGGAACGGGCAATCTGGCAGTACGCACGGAGATTTTTGCCTCGATTGGCAATTTTGGTGGCATCGATATTGCTGAGGATCGTGATTGGGGACAACGGGCGTTGGGGAAAGGCTATCGGACACATTATTGCGAGAGAATGATTGCCTACCATCCGGCTCGCAAGAGTTTTTCTGAATTGGGCCTGAAGTGGCAACGACACACTGCCCACGACTTCGCCCGTGCAAAGGGACAGCAGGGCTGGAGGTTGCGCTGGATATTGCGAGCCGTCGCCGTTGCTCTTTCTCCCGTTGCAGAATTAAGGCGAATCTGCGTTTCAGACCGATTGAACGGTTGGAGGGCGCGCGGCCTTGCCTTCGTCGGTCTCGTTCTTATCCGTAGCTACAGAGCCGCAATCATGCTTTCGCTTTCCTGTGGCGCGACCAATGCGACGACGCTGAGCCAACGTTGGAACCCGCGGTCCGTGTCTGGAACTCCTTCGAAGAATACGTAAGCACCGATCAAGTTAATGCCCGTCGAAAGGTAAGGGGCCATGCAGAGGCTACTCAAAGAAAAGATTGCCCTGCTTGGTCTGTCGGTTCTAGTCGTGTTTGTGCCGGTTGCCCGCAGCGCGCTGGCAATCGATCGCAACTCGTTCCCTGGCCCGAACAATACGGGCGTGCCCAAGGGCACCGAGCTTGCGCCCTATACCGGTCCGTGCGGCATAACGGAACCGAATACAGTGATTGATTCCAAACGCGTGACCTGCGACTTGTACATCAAGGCGCCCGGCGTTCGAATAACGCGAAGCACGACAAATCGGATCGACGTCGATACCCCTGGCGCCTCCCTTACGATCGAGGACAGTGTCGTCAATGCCGGAAGCTGGCAGAGCGCTGCCCTTGGTTATTCGAACATGACCGTGAGACGTGTCGAAGTAAAGGGTGGGGGGGCAAGCATCCATTGTTCGCCGAACTGCCTCATTGAGGATTCTTGGTTGCATGGCCAATACATGCAGCCTGAACAGCCGCAACACCTCGGCGGCTATGCGGCCTTTGGTTGGGGTGATGTCACGCTTCGTCACAACACGATAGGATGCGACGTGCCGGATAATGATGTTGGAGGTGGATGCTCCGGGAGCGCTCAGATCTATGGTGATTTTGCGTCACTATCGAGATTCACCTTCGAGCATAATCTCTTTCTGGCAACACCGGGTGGTTTTTGTACATCGTTCGGACTGAACCATGGCAAACCATTTGGCGACAATCCCACCTATATTGTGGTTGTCGACAACGTGTGGGAACGAGGACCAAATGGCAACTGCGCCGTCTATGGACCAACCACCTCTTTTTACGATGGGGGAGAGGGCAACATATGGCGGGGCAATGTCTGGGATGATGGGACCCCGCTGGAGGCTCGATAACCGCCGGCGAATGACAATCAGGCTCCGAAGCCGCCGCCCGTTGGCGTCGTGACCGTAATGGCCTCGCCGGCTTCCAAGACCGTTTGATCGCTTGCCTTCAGCGTCTCCACGCTGCCATCCAGGCGAAGCACTCTCGTTGCGCCCAGACGACCGTCACCGCCCCCGCTTATGCCGCGAGGCGGCTGGTTGCGATGGGAGGACAAGATAGCGCATTCCATCCGCTCGAGAAAGCGAATGGTTCGTTCCGTTCCGTCGCCCGAGTTCCAGGTGCCTTTGCCGCCTGAATTCGGCCTGATGTGGAAATCTTCCAGAAGAACCGGGAATCGAAGCTCCAGGACCTCCGGATCGGTGAGCCGCGAATTCGTCATGTGCGTGTGAACACCAGCGGTTCCGGCAAAGCCCCGGCCATCATTCATCTGTCCTGCCGGAGAGCCCGAGCATATTGTCTCGTAGTATTGGTATTTCGCATTTCCGAAGGTCAGATTGTTCATCGTTCCCTGCGCATTGGCCATCGCCCCCATGGCGGCGAAGAGCGCGTTGGTGACATGCTGCGATGTCTCGACATTTCCGGCGACAACCGCTGCCGGATAAGCCGGTTTTAGCATGCAGCCGTCGGGGATTATAATCTTGATCGGCCTCAGGCAGCCGGCGTTCATCGGAATATTGGCTTCGACCATCACGCGGAAAGCATAAAGAACGGCAGCGCGGGTGACCGGCTCGGGCGCATTGAAATTGTTGGCCTGAACCGCCGAGGTTCCAGTGAAATCCACGGTCGATTCACGGCTCTGGCGATCGACTGTAATCTTGACCCTGATCAGCTGACCGGTGTCGGTTGGATAGTCGTACTGGGCGGTGTCCGGCAACCGCTCGATGACGCGGCGCACGCTTTCAGCCGCATTGTCCTGGACGTGTCCCATATAGGCTTCGACCACCGACAGGCCGAAATGAGCAACCATTTTGCGCAGTTCCGCCACGCCCTTTTCGTTTGAAGCAATTTGAGCCTTTAGATCGGCGATGTTCTGTTGCGGATTGCGCGCCGGATAAGGATGATTTGTCAGGAGCTCGAGCAGTTCGGATTCACGGAAGCGACCGCGTTCGACGAGTTGAAAGTTATCGAAGAGAACACCTTCTTCCTCGACGGTCGTTGCAAGCGGGGTCATTGAGCCCGGCGCTGTTCCGCCAACATCGGCGTGATGCCCGCGCGAAGCAACATAAAACAGGATCGTGGATCCTGCGTCATCAAACACAGGCGTGACGACTGTTATGTCGGGGAGATGTGTTCCGCCGTTGTACGGGGCGTTAAGAGCAAACACATCGCCCGGGTGGATGTGCCCTGCGTTCAACTTGATTATTGTCTCTACTGACCGGTCCATGGATCCCAGGTGAACCGGCATATGCGGTGCATTGGCTACGAGCGCGCCGGTTCGGTCGAAGACAGCACACGAAAAATCCAATCGTTCCTTGATGTTGACGGAATAGGCGGTGTTTTGAAGTGTGACACCCATCTGTTCGGCGATGGACATGAAGAGATTGTTGAATATCTCCAGCATGATCGGATCGGCATCGGTCCCAAGGGCGGCTACGTTCTTCTTCGCTTCAACACGGCGGAGCAGCACGTGGTTATTCGCGGTGATCTCCGCCCGCCATCCCGGCTCGACGACGATTGTTTGATTGGCTTCGATGACAAGTGCCGGGCCGAGTGCCTGGCAACCCGGAAAGAGATCCTCTCGCCTGAAGACGCCGGTATCACGCCAGGAGCCTTCGAAGAAGACTGGCCGAGTTTCTGAGGCACGGGCAGGACTTGCCGCCGCCTCGTGACTTGTCTCCTGATTGCGGCCCTCGGATCGGTCGGTTCCCTCGACGCTCACGGATTCAACGACGACCGTTTTACCGTCATAGACGAAGCCGAACTGCGCCTTGTGCGCCCGCTCGAAGTCGGTCCTGGCATCGGATATCGAACCAAGGCCAAAATCGACCGGGAGCGCAGTATCCGTACCCTCGTATCGCAAGGCGAGGACGGGCCTGAACTCCATTGCATCGGGCGAAATGCCTTGCGCCTGCAATTCGTCACGAACACCGATCCTCAGGGTTTTGATCAAGCGGTCAAGTTCTGGGAGCGACGCTTCCGAAAGAGGCTCAATGAACGCTTGTTGACGGGATGCGAAGATCGATGACAAGCCCATGCCGTAAGCAGACAGCAGACCGGAAAAGGGGTGAACCAACACCATCGACATGCCGAGGGCATCGGCAACAAGGCAGGCGTGCTGCCCACCCGCACCACCGAAGCAGTTCAGAAGGTATCCTGTCACGTCGTAGCCACGCTGCACCGAGATTTTCTTGATGGCATTGGCCATATTCTCAACCGCGATCTTTATGAAGCCTTCCGCGACGCTCTCCGGGCTGTGTCCGCTGGCGGCTTGCGCGGACATTGCCTCGAACTTCTCGCGCACGGCCTCGGTATCGAGTGGTTCGTTCTGGGCCGGCCCGAAGATTGCGGGAAACAGATCCGGCTGCAGTTTTCCGAGCATGACGTTGGCGTCCGTTACCGCCAACTCTCCGCCACGACGATAGCAGGCGGGTCCGGGATTGGCGCCCGCCGAATCGGGACCGACGCGAAAGCGACCTGTTTCAAAATGAAGGATGGAGCCGCCGCCGGCAGCGACGGTATGAATGCGCATCATCGGCGCGCGCACTCGAACGCCTGCAACTTCGGTATCGAAGACGCGTTCGTACTCGCCATCATAATGGGCCACATCGGTTGAGGTGCCCCCCATGTCAAAGCCGATAACCTTATGGAACCCCGCAAGTTTCGCGGTCTCCACCATACCAACCACACCGCCAGCGGGCCCCGAAAGGAGTGCATCCTTACCCTGAAACATATGGGCGGCGGTCAGGCCTCCCGAGGACATCATGAAATTCAGTCGCGGCGACGTTTTCCCGGCCTGTTCTACTCCGAGTTCGCTTGCCACCTGTTGAACATACCGAGATAGAATGGGCGAGAGATAGGCGTCGACGACCGTCGTATCGCCCCGGCCGACGAGCTTGAGCAACGGCGAGACCTCATGGCTCACCGAAATCTGTTTGAATCCCGCTGCCCGGCAGAGATCGGCGACCACTTTCTCGTGCTGCGGATATTTGTAGGAGTGCATGAACACGATGGCGACCGCATCAATCCCATCAATCCTTGCTCTGGCAATTGCCTGCTCTACAGCGCTCGTCTCGAGCGGCACCTCGATCGAACCATCCACGCGAATGCGTTCGTGGACTTCCACGACCTGCTCGTAGAGCTGTTCCGGCAGAATGATCTCCTTGGCGAAAATGTCGGGGCGTGCCTGGTAGGCAATCCGAAGCGCGTCGCGAAAGCCCTTGGTAATCAACAAGATGACCCTGTCCCCCTTGCGTTCCAGAAGCGCGTTGGTCGCCACGGTCGTGCCCATGCGAATGTCGCCAATGCGATCGGACAGTATCTTGTCCGTCGGCCCGAGACCAAGCAGGCCTCGAATCCCGTGGATCGCAGCATCGCGATAAGATTCCGGATTTTCGGAGAGCAGCTTTCGCGGATGCAAACTGCCATCGGGTGCACGGCCAATAATATCCGTGAAAGTGCCTCCTCGATCGATCCAGAAATCCCAGGCCCCATCAGACATGTTCCACGCTCCCGTGCCGGACGCCAAAAAAATCGCAGTCGGTGCCGCGCTCGCTCACCCAGACAATGTACAATTTGCCTTGCGCATTCAATGTGCAGGCATCCGTGTTTGCGATAACTCAAGCTATATCGCTTTGGGCCTCTTTCAAATTGCCGCATTGGGATCTATTGCTGTGCTCCGTAGAGACGTTCGCGTCAGCGAAGGAGAAACGGTTGCAGGCGAGATACGCGATGATCATGCGGTGGATGTTGCGCATGACCTGCGCCATCGCGCTGCTGTTTGTCGGCTTCGCCCATCAAACGCCGTCTTTTGCCAAAGGCGCCTTCGTTCCCTCCGAGTTTGCAGAGTATGTTCTGCCAGACGGCACGCTTCCCGTTATCTGCATCGCGGGCAAGGCAGACGGGATGAGCAAGCATGATACGGCGCAGCAAGCGCAGGGTTGTGAGGCTTGCCGGATCGCTGCGTCGGTCCTGTTGCCAGTCCCTGACAATTATCGGGATAAACGTCCTCGTATCACGACCGCTGCCATGCGGCCCTACGACGTGGACGTTTCTTTCCGGCGGATCCTGCCGCCGAACACCGGTCCGAGGGCACCTCCGGCCATTTCTGCCTTTGCTTGAACAAGCATTTCGGCTCATGCCGCGATGCTTGTTACAGTGGCCACTGACCTGCGCTTAGGTGCAGTTGGCCGGAAGCAGATCGCACCCGTATCCAATTATCCATTTCGCAATGACCTTTTTCTCTCTGCCGTCGTGCATCGTCGCGAGAGATGATCCTGTCAGGAGCACCTATGAAGAAACTGATCATACTGATCACAGGCCTGATCTTTGCCGGCCTGTTTGCCGCAATCGCGTCCGCCAATGACATCAAGGTGGGCGCCATCGACATCGGCCACCCCCGCACTCGAGCCATGGTGCCGGGTGCCAAGGTCGGGGGTGGCTACCTGAACCTGACCAACACCGGTTCGGCCGATGACAGGCTCGTCAGCATCACATCCGACCGGGCGGCAAAAACCGAAGTTCATCAAATGAGCGTCAACAACGGCGTCATGACGATGCGCCCCGTCGCTGGCGGCCTCGTCATTCCCGCTGGTCAGACCGTCGAGCTGAAGCCGGGCGGCTTCCACATCATGTTCATGGACGTCGCGCAGCCATTCAAGCAAGGGGAGACGATCAAGGCGACCCTGACCTTCGAGAAGGCTGGATCGGTGGATGTCGAGTTTACAGTCGGTAGCGCCGGCGGAGCGAATGCATCCGCAAAAGACGGCCACTCGGATATGGGTGGCATGGACATGTCAAAGCCGCAATAGGGGCCGCGACCGGCAGGCTCGCGTGCTCTACCGCATCAGAACCATGATCAGACTACGAGATAGGAACATGTCCAAACACAAACGCTTTGCCGCATTGTCGGCCCTTGCCCTCGTCATATTTGCCGGGCAAGCTCTTGCACACGCTCATCTGACCGAGAGCGTACCTGCCGACAAGGCAACCGTGGCAACCGCCCCAGCCGAACTCGATCTGCACTTTTCCGAAGAACTGGATCTTAAATTCTCCGGCGTGAAAGTCATCGGCCCGGACAAGGCTTCAGTGAAGACCGGCGACGCCATGCTGATGGATGAAGGAAAGACCTTGATGGTTCCTCTTTCGGAAAAGCTCGACCCCGGCGCCTATGAAGTGGAATGGCACGTTCTTTCCACAGACGGCCATAAGACCACGGGCGCATACGGCTTCACGGTCAAGCCGTGACACCCGACGCCGCGCTCGTCCTTTGCCGCTTCCTGTTCTATGGTTCCGCCATATTTTTGTGGGGCGCATCAGCCTACATCTGCTGGATTGCGCCAGCAGATCTGGCGGCACAGGTGGGCCGACGGATCCGTCATTGCTATGGCCTCTCAACGCTTCTGATCATCGGCACGACCGCGTCCCTGCTCCCGCTGCGAGCGGCTGCGATCGGCGAGGGCTGGGCCGACGCGCTCGCGCCGCAAATGCTATCCTCCGTCCTTACAGGGACCAATGTCGGGCAGGCCTGGATTACCCAGGCTGGTGCCGCCGGACTTTTGATCGTGTCTTGCATGGCAACGGGCCGTTTCAGATACGGTGCCCGTGCGGCTAGCGCCGCGTTCCTGCTCGTCAGTCTCACGCTCAGCGGCCATGCCGCAATGCACAGCGGCTGGTTACGCATGATGCATCGTCTCAACGATGGGATTCATCTCCTGTCGGGAGGCGCCTGGCTCGGCGCCTTGGTCCCCATCGTCGTCACCTTGCCGTTATTGAGAGATACCCGATGGCAGCAGGACGCACGGACGGCGTTGATGAGGTTTTCAACCGCGGGTCACGTTGCCGTGTCACTCGTCATCACGACCGGCATCATCAATACGGCCTTGATCGTCGGATCCGTTCCGCTGGACTGGCAGCTCGAGTATCAGCTTCTGCTCAGCATCAAGATCCTGATCGTGTTCGCCCTGATTGCGCTTGCGATAGGCAATCGCTACCTTCTTGTTCCAAGGCTTGCTCGCAACCCGTCGCTGCAGCCACTCACGTGGGCGACTTGTGCCGAAATCGTCCTGGGGTTGGCCGTGCTTGGGCTTGTCGCCGTGTTTGGCATGCTGCAGCCGACTTGAGCGGTCGATGCTGAACTACGTCAAATGACGGTGTCGCTGATCTTTTTGCTTTATCCCCCTGATCCCGCGTGCCATTTTCCGGACAACTTGCACAAAGTAGGGGCCTCCCATGTTTTC
Organism: Rhizobium sp. 42MFCr.1; assembly: GCF_000377185.1. Classification (NCBI taxonomy): domain Bacteria; kingdom Pseudomonadati; phylum Pseudomonadota; class Alphaproteobacteria; order Hyphomicrobiales; family Rhizobiaceae; genus Rhizobium; species Rhizobium sp. 42MFCr.1. The sequence continues at coordinate 107,191 of NZ_KB897825.1, read as the reverse complement.
AAAGATTTCCAGATTTAACGCCGCGCTCGTGGTTTGCGTCCTTGCTCCATCGCTCGCCTTCGCCCACACCGGCGTTGGCCAGACAGTTGGCTTCGCCCATGGCTTCACGCATCCCGTCTCCGGGCTCGATCACGTGCTGGCGATGATCCTGGTCGGCGTTCTTGCCTGGCAGCTCGGCGGCCGTGCGCTGTGGCTCGTGCCGACCACCTTTGTCTCGGTGATGGCGATCGGCGGCGCACTCGGGATGATGGGAATTTCCGTTCCATTTGTCGAAGCCGGAATTGCTTTTTCCGTGATCGTCCTTGGTGCCGTCATCGCGCTGGGTATCCGCGCTCCCTTCGCCATCGCAGCCGGTGTCGTCGGCCTTTTTGCTATCTTTCACGGACATGCGCACGGCTCCGAAATGCCCGCGGCTGCAGGCGGCATTGCCTATGCGGCAGGCTTCATGATGGCAACCTCAGTGCTTCACATTACCGGCGTCACGCTCGGCTACCTGATCGGCAAGATCAGCGAGCAGCAAGGAACCATCGTCATGCGCTCGGCTGGCGGCATTGCCGCACTCGCGGGCATCGGGCTGCTTACCGGTCTCATCTAACAAATCGGCTGCCCGGCCAAAAGGCCGGGCACGGCCCTCAGCGCACCCCGATACCGGCCGTCAGACCTCCATCGATACGGTGATCCGATCCGGTAATGAACGCAGCCTTGTCCGAGGCCAGGAAGGCCGCAAGTGCGGCCACCTCTTCGGGTTCCGCAATGCGGCCAAGCGGATGCGCCTTTCCGAAACGCCGAAATACCGCATCGATATCGGCATCCTCTCCTTCGAATGTGCGCGCTGCCAGCTCCAGGATCGGCGTGCGCACGGAACCGGGGCTGATCGACACGACGCGTATATTGTCTGCCGCAAAGTCGATCGCCATCGCCCGCGTCAATGCGTGTATCGCCCCTTTCGACGCGACGTAGGCAGAAACGCCAGGCTGGCACGCAAACCCTTGAACACTTGAAATATTGATGATCACCCCACCTCCGCGCTTGCGCATCTCGGGCACGCCATGCTCGGCTGTCAGATGGATCGAGCCGACATTCACCGCCATGCAGCGCATGAACGTCTCGAAGGGTGTATCGGTGGCGTTGCCGTAGGGGTGCACCGCCGCCGAATTGACGATGATATCCACGCCACCAAACGCTGCGACAGATTCGGCAAAGGCATCAGCCACGCTTGCCGGGGCGGAAACATCCGTTCGGATAACGCGCAGGGCCAGACCGTCCTCCACACCGATCTCGGCAAGCTTGGTGTTCGCCTTTTCATCGATGCCAAGGCAGGCAACGGCCGCGCCCTCGCGCGCCAGATGCAATGCGATCGCGCGTCCGATTCCGGTTGTCCCAGTAACGATTGCGATCTTTCCGGCATATTCTCCCATCAGCCTCTCCCGCTGTTCGGCATGCTCATTCAACAATGAACTCAAGACCGGCGCTGAGATGCCGATCCATGTGATAGACAAAGGCAATCCGGTCGCGACAGCGCAGAGCCTGCAGAATATCGCCGTGCTCGGCTACAACCGCCTCCAAAGTCAGTCGCTGCGATTTTCCGGCGAGCATCAATCGCTGGATGACAGGCTTCAGCATTCCATAGGTTTCCGACAATGTGCGATTGCCGGCAGCTTCCACAAGTAGGCGGTGGAACTCGAAATCGAGCTCGGAGGCTCGCTCGGCGTCTTCCGCTGTCAGGATGGCTGCATTGACTGCTTCCATCTCGGCAAGTGCCCCTCCCGTCAGACGGTCAGCAAGCAGATCGAACAGGTTCATTTCCGTCAGTCGCCGATAGCCCTGGATATCGCGGAAGGCGTCGACGGAAATCTCCATGGCAAAGGAAAAGAGATCGCGCATGGCGTTCTGATGCTGGTCAGTCAGCACGGCGCCGACCTTCTGCCTGGATTCGGCGACCCCATAGGCCTTCAAGGTGCGGAAGGCTTCGCGCACCGTATTTCGGCTGGAATCGAACATCGCGGCCAGCTCGACTTCGCTCGGCAGGACGTCGCCCACCCCGAGCCCCCGCTCGCGGATGAGGCTGCGGATTTGTCGGACGACATCATCTACCGCCGAGGCGCGATTGCTGAATTGCACAGTGAAAAGCTCCGTTTCCCGGAAACCTAATATGTTGGCCTTATTTTGGCAATCGTCGCTTTAAGCTTGCTACGATCAACTAAAGTGCGCTTAATTGTCCAACATATTACGGAGGTAGTCTGTCATGCTGGAAAGTTGGCGCTGGTTCGGACCGCAGGATCCTGTCACATTGTCCCATGCCCGTCAGGCCGGCGCGCACGGCATCGTAACCGCGCTCCATCATATCTATGACGGCCGGGTCTGGACGCCGGATGACATTGCCGAACGCATGGCCCTGGTAAGAAATGCCGGCATGGTCTGGTCGGTGTGCGAGTCGATCCCTGTCAATTCGGCGATCAAACTGCGAAACGAAAACTGGCGCCGTTATGTCGATGCCTGGAAGCAGAGTCTTGCCAATCTCGGCAAAGGCGGCGTGCCTGTGGTCTGCTACAATTTCATGCCCGTCGTGGACTGGACGCGCACCAACCTGCTCTACCCGACGCCTGTTGGCGGCCTGGCGCTTCGCTTCGACATGATCGATTTCATCGCCTACGACGTCTTTGTCTTGAAGCGTACTGCGGCCGAAGAGAGCTACAACGCTCCGCTCGTTGAAGCGGCGCGCCAGCGATTGGCAGGCATGAGCGAGGAGGATGTGGATACCCTCGAGAGGAATATTATTGCCGGCCTTCCAGGCGGCGAGGACAGCCACACGCGGGAAACCATCCGCGGGCATATCGCGTCATTCGGCGAGCTCTCGGACGACGACATGCGCGGCAATCTGGTCGAGTTTCTAAAAGAGGTCGTGCCGGTAGCCGTCGAAAACAACGTACGTCTCGCAATTCACCCGGACGACCCGCCCTTCTCGCTGTTCGGGTTGCCGCGTGTCGTCTCGAAGTCGGAAGATATCGAGACCATCCTTGCAGCGGTCGATCATACTGCCAACGGCATAACCCTCTGTGCCGGATCCTACGGCTCGCGCCACGGCAACGACGTCGTCGGCATGGCGAGCCGCTTTGGCGAGCGCATCCACTTCGCGCACCTGCGAAATGTCAGCAAGGAAGCGGACGGCTCCTTCATCGAGTCCGAGCACCTCGGCGGCGACGTCAACATGGTCTCGCTGATCTCGGTGCTACGTCGGGAGGAGCGCCGACGGGCCGCGTCCGGAAGGGCAGACAGCGTCATTCCGATGCGCCCCGACCATGGCCATCTTCTGATTGACGACCAGACAAAGATGGTCAACCCGGGCTATTCCTGCATCGGCCGGCTGAAGGGCCTGGCGGAACTCCGAGGCGTGATTGCAGCGGTGGATCAGTTGGACGTTCAGACTGCATAGCTCTGGCCGCATGGCGACACGGATAGCTGGCGGATATCGCGCATCTTTCGACTTACAGCGTCCTCACGCACTGCGGCGCGCATCGAGCGCATGGCGCAAAGAGTTCCGCACGATCGATGGCGTTGCCGGCTTGCTGACGACCCCCAGTGCTCCGTGAACACGGCCAACGACCGCCGCGGGGTTGCTGGTCAGGAAGACGACCGTTACGCCAAATTCATCGACGAGCCGTTGACCAATCTCTGGGCCAGTCGCGCCGTCAGCCAAGTTGACGTCGACAAAGGCGATGTCGGTCTGCGCGGCTAGTGAGAAAGCCTGCCTTCTGTCGGTTGCGACACCGACGACATCGAGCCCCATGTCCCTGACTGTTGTTTCAAGATCCAGCGCGACGAGATAGTCATCTTCAACGATCAAGACGCTTTCACGCGGGGTGCCGCCTGTCCGGCGTTGTGTTCCGACATCGCTGCCCATGATTGCCCCTTGTTTCTGCTTATTTTGCAACACTGATTACGCACAACTGCATGTTGGCGAGCGGATAACGGCATTCAGGACAATATGTTCCGCGCTGAGGCGGATTCGTTCGCCAATAGATCGCTGTTAACGCTAACAAACCGTTAAGGACAAATGTGAGGAGCAATCAGAGGTGGCCGATTGGGAATTCATGGGCCACTCGGATATAGACCGTGTATAGCAGCGTCCCCCATCTGTCCTCGCCCACTCTTGGTTCCTTCCGAAACAACGCTCTGGCCAAGTTGACAATGGGTTGTGGAGTGCGGAGAGTGCACTCTGGACCAGCGCCAGTCACCTTGGGGGGACCTATGTCTGTACGCGCGTTTTTCGCCATAGCCGCAGTTGCTCTCGCCTCAATCACTCCAAGCCTTCCGGCATTTGCGGCAGACGCAAAACGTGAAATCCAGACAATCCAGGACGCCGATTACTTCGGCTTCGATCTGCGGACCGAACAGAACCTTACGCTGGATCAATGCAAAACATCCTGCATCGGCGACAAGTCCTGCAAGGCCTTCACCTATAATCCGAAGGTGAAGTGGTGCTTCCTGAAGTCCGACTTCAAGACGATGAACGCCTTCCCGGGCGCTATCGCCGGCAAGATAGTCGAAACTGCCGCCGCAAAGCCGGAGCCGGATATCGGGGCCGCGCCCCGGCTCGGCTTTCTCTCCGGAGATGTGAGAGAGCAGGCGCGCGATAACAAGGCCAATCTTGAAGTGGCCGACGACCAGCAGGGCCAGAGCGCCGACAGCCTGATCGCCAACGGCCGTCTCGACCTGACGGCAGGCAATGTCATTGATGCCGTGAAATCCTTCCGAAGTGCGCTCGCACTTTCCCCCGACAATGCCGATCTTTGGCTGGAAACGGCGCGCGCCGGTGACAGCTTTACCAAGACCGACGACAACGATGGCAGCGAGATCTACGGACAGGCTGTGCTGGACGCGGTCAATGGCTATGAGTTGACACGAACAGCCTCGGCCCGTGCCGAGGCACTCTCCGTGCTTGCCGCAGCACTCGACAAGAACACCAACTATCGCGCCGCACTCAATGCCTACAAGGCAAGCCTGGCGCTGGTGAATTCGAAGGACGTCCAGGCAGCCTTCCTGCAGCTGAAATCGACGCAAGGATTTCGCATTACCGAGCATACTGTCGATGCCGATAGTGCAAATCCCCGTATCTGCGCGACATTCTCCGAAACCCTGGTCAAGACGCAGGACTATACGCCCTTCGTGACGCTGAACGGTGCAGCCCCCAAGGCGCTCGAGACCAAGGACAAGCAGGTCTGCATCGAGGGGCTGACCCACGGTGAAAACTACAAGATCACGTTCCGCACCGGTCTGCCCTCTTCGGTCGACGAAGTGCTCGAGGCGCCTGTCAGCCTCGATATCTACGTCAAGGACCGCACAGCCAGCGTACGCTTCACTGGCGACAGCTTCGTCCTGCCGTCGACGGCACGTCGGGGGATACCGATCGTTTCCGTCAACATGACGTCGACCAATCTCAAGCTCTATCGCATCGGTGATCGCGGCATCGCACCGCTTTTGACCAGCTCTCAGTTCCTCACCCAACTCGACGGCTACAGCGCACAGCGCATCGAAGACGAGAGCGGCGAACTGGTCTGGCAAGGCTCGATTGAGGTTGCCAACGATCTCAACAAGGATGTCGTCACCAGCTTTCCGGTGGATGAGGCGCTGCCCGAGCGCAAGCCTGGTGTCTATGTGCTGACGGCAACGGCGCCGAATGCCCCGGATCAGGATTGGAATGCCCAGGCGACACAATGGTTCGTGGTTTCCGATATCGGCATCACGACATACGCGGGTACCGATGGCCTCAACGTCTTTACCCGCTCGCTCGCCTCGGCAAAGCCGATCGCTGGCGTTGAGCTCCAGCTCCTGGCGAAGAACAATGAAGTACTCGGCACGGCAACGACCGATGAGAACGGTCGGGCGACGTTCACCGCAGGTCTGATGCGTGCGACGGCTGCCCTTACACCCGCTGTCATCACTGCCCGGAAAGGCGGCGCCGACTATGTCTTCCTCGACATGACGCGCGCGGGCTTTGATCTCTCAGATCGCGGCGTCACCGGGCGTGCGTCTCCCGGCGCCATCGATGTCTTGAGCTGGACGGAGCGCGGCATCTACCGCGCTGGCGAGACAGTGCACGCGGCTGCCCTTGCCCGCGATACCGATGGCAAGGCCATCGAGAGCCTGCCGCTGACCTTCATTTTTCTGCGCCCCGATGGTGTCGAGGACCGGCGGATCGTCAGCCAGACCAGCAATGTCGGCGGTTATGCCATCGACCTGCCCGTTCAGGAAAATGCCATGCGCGGCACCTGGACGATGAACATTCACACCGACCCAAAAGGCTCGCCGATCGCGACAAAAACCTTCCTGGTCGATGACTTCGTGCCGGATCGCACCGACATGGAGATCAAGACAGAGGCGAAGGTTATCGGTCCGGAGACGTCAGCGACAATCAATATATCAGGCAAGTATCTCTATGGCGCACCGGCAGCAGGGCTGTCGCTCGAAGGCGATGTCGTGATCAAGCCGACCCGCCAGGCGGACGCCTTCCCGGGCTATTTCTTTGGGCTTGCCGACGAGGAAGCCAGCGAAGAGACGCGCCAGACGATAGAAGGCCTGCCCGACCTCGACGAAGATGGCGAAGGTATCACCGACCTGACTGTCGGCGATCTGCCGGCGACGACGCAGCTTCTGAACGCCACGGTCTATATCCGCATGCAGGAAGCCGGTGGCCGCGCCATCGAGCGTTCGCTCGTGCTTCCCGTCAAGAACCAAAGCCCGATGATCGGCATCAAGCCGGAATTCTCCGGCGACCTTGGCGAGAATTCGATCGCGAACTTCACCATTATCGGCGTTGATGCAGACGGGGCGAAGCAGGCGATGAGGGGCCTGCGCTGGAAACTCTACAAGCTGAACCGCGACTATCAGTGGTATCGCGATGGCACGGCCTGGAAATACGAGCCGATCTACACCGCCGAGCAGGTCGCCAACGGCAATCTCGATGCGTCCCTGGACGGAGCGAAGATATCGTCTCCCGTCGCCTGGGGGCGCTACCGCCTCGAGGTTGAAAGCACGCAGACCGACGGCCCTGCTTCAAGCGTGGAGTTCGATGCGGGATGGTTCGTCCAGGCAACGTCGACGGAGACGCCTGACGGGCTTGAGATCGCGCTCGACAAGGAGAGCTACAAGATCGGCGAGACGGCCAGGCTGAAGGTCTCATCGCGCTACGCAGGCGAATTGATGATCGCGGCCGGAACGGAAAACCTCGTGGCCATCCAGAACGCATCCATTGGCGAGAACGGCGGTGAAGTCGATATTCCCGTAACTTCAAATTGGGGGGCGGGCGCCTATGTCACCGCGACATTGTTCCGCCCCGGCGATGCTCAGGACAGCCACATGCCGATGCGTGCGATCGGCGTGAAATGGCTGAAGGTCGATCCGGCGGAGCGGGCATTGCAGGTAGCGATCGGTGCGCCTGAGAAGATGCTGCCGCGTGCACCGCTGCCGATCACCCTTGCCGTTGCCGGCGCGGGCGCCAACGAGGACGCCTATGTGACGGTTGCGGCGGTTGATGTCGGCATTCTCAATCTGACCCGCTACGAACCACCAAACCCTGAAGACTGGTATTTCGGCCAGCGCCAGCTCGGTCTCGAAATTCGGGACCTTTACGGACGGCTGATCGACGGTTCGCTCGGCGCGACCGGCAAGCTGAGAACCGGCGGCGACGGAGGCGCTGTGGCACTTCAGGGAAGCCCGCCGACGCAAAAGCTGGTTGCCTTCTTCTCTGGTCCGGTGAAGTTGGATGCCGAGGGCAAGGCGAATGTCAGCTTCGACATTCCCCAGTTTAACGGCACTGCCCGCGTGATGGCAGTCGCCTGGTCGAAAGCCGGCCTTGGCCATGCGACGAAGGACGTCATCATTCGTGACCCTGTCGTGGTGACGGCGAGCTTGCCGGGCTTCCTCGCCCCCGGAGATACCTCCGAGCTTCGGCTCGATATCGCCAATACGGACGCGCCGGCAGGGGACTTCAAGCTGACCGTTGCCGGCAACGATGCCGTGCGCATTGGCGAGGCGTCACAGACTGTTCATCTCGAGGCCGGCGCCAGATCAGCCGTGACGCTCGCTGTTACCGGCAGGCAACCGGGCCATGGCAGCGTTTCGATCAATCTCGCTGACGCGGCCGGCCTGTCGCTGGATCAGACGGTTGACGTTCCTGTTCGACCAGCAGTTCTGCCGAAGACCGAACGCCGCGTCCTGGCGCTCAATCCAGCCACCAGGCTGACCGTCGACAAGGCATTGCTGGCAGACAGCGTTCTACAAGGCGCCTCCGTCAGCGTCAGCGTCACGCGTTCGGCCGCCTTCGACATTCCAGCTCTGCTGATGTCGCTCGACCGCTACCCATTCGGCTGCGCCGAGCAGACGACGAGCCGTGCCCTGCCGCTGCTCTATCTGAGCGAGCTTGCGCATGAGGCCGGTCTGGAGGATGACGCCGACGTCAAGAAGCGCGTTCAGGACGCAATCTACCGCGTGCTTTCCTATCAGGCTTCCGCCGGAAGCTTCGGTCTCTGGGGACCTGACAGCGGCGACCTCTGGCTCGATTCCTATGTCACCGATTTCCTGACCAGAGCACGCGAGCAGAAATACGACGTCCCGGATCGTGCATTCGCACAAGCTCTGGAGAACCTTCAGAACGCGCTGAGCTATGACGTCAATGTCAAGGATCAGGGCGACCAGATTGCCTATGCGCTCTATGTTCTCGCCCGCAACAAGAAGGCAGCGATCAGCGACCTTCGCTATTATGCCGATACGATGATCAATGACTTTCCGACGCCGCTTGCAACGGCGCATATCGCAGCGGCACTGGCGCTTTATGGCGATGCGACGCGATCGAAAAACATCTTCGTCGGCGCGTTGCAGATGTCGGAACAGTCCATGGTCACACGCGTCAATCTTTCGAGAACGGACTATGGCTCGATCCTGCGCGATGGTGCCGCAATCCTTGCTCTTGCGGCCGAAAGCCGTCCGGTCCCGCCGGTGGTTCCGGAATTGGCCAAAGCTGTCGCCAAGGAATGGAACCGCAGCAAATACACAAGCACCCAGGAACAGGCCTGGATGCTGCTTGCCGCGCGCGCAATTCAGGGCGGTGATGACTCTATCAAGATCGACGTCAACGGCGCGCTGCACAATGGCGCCTACATGGCGAAGATGACCGGGGATGCCTTGATGGGCAATGCGCTCACGCTCACCAACCAGACCGGCGAGCCTGTCTCGGCGGTGGTGACGACATTTGCTGCCCCTGTCGTGCCGCCGCCCGCCGGCGGTGACGGCTTTGCCATCGAGCGCACCTACTACACGATGGATGGCGAGCAGGCGAATGTGACCGAAGCCAAGCAGAACGAGCGCTATGTCGTTGTGCTGCACGTCACGGAAAGCAACAACTGGCCGTCGCGGATCGTCGTGACGGACCTGCTTCCGGCCGGCTTCCAGATCGACAATCCGAACCTGGTCGACAGCGCGCAACTGACGAACTTCGACTGGATCGGCGAGGTGACGGCGGCCCACACCGAATTCCGCAATGACCGCTTTGTGGCCGCGTTCAATCGGTCGGGAGACGACAATCGCGAAATCAATGTCGCTTATGTCGTGCGCGCCGTGACCCCAGGCACCTACGATCATCCGGCCGCCGTCGTCGAGGACATGTACAGACCACAGCTTTCCGCACGCACCGCGACCGGCAGGATGGAGGTCACCGCAGCGTCGAAATGAAACTTGCAAGGAAACTCGCGATCGGAGGTGCTGCCGGGATCATCCTTGCCGGCACCGGGTTGGTCTTGCTTGACATCGCCGACCGGGCCTTTCCGCCGCCGCTCGACAAGGCGGAAACGGTCTCTGCGGAAACGGTCGATGCCGATGGTCAGCTGCTGCGTGCTTTTGCAACGCCTGAAGGCCTCTGGCGTCTGAAAACCACAGCCGCCGATGTCGATCCAGAATTCCTCAAGATGCTGGTCGCCTACGAGGACCGGCGTTTTTACAGCCATGCCGGTGTCGATCTGCAGGCATTGGCACGTGCCGCCCTGCAGCTCGTTACAAATGGTCGCATCGTCTCCGGTGCATCGACGCTATCGATGCAGGTCGCTCGGCTGATCGAGCCGCGACAGGGCCGCTCGCTTTCGGCGAAGATCCTGCAGATGGCACGCGCCATCCAGATCGAGCGGCGGCTATCAAAGGAGCAGATCCTCGATCTCTACCTGACGCATGCGCCTTATGGCGGCAATCTCGAGGGTGTGCGGGCTGCGAGCCTCGCCTATTTCGGCAAGGAGCCGCGGCGGCTGACCGTCGCGGAAGCCGCTCTCCTAGTCGCTCTGCCACAGCTGCCTGAAAAGCGTCGCCCGGACCGCAACCTCGCGACAGCCGAGATGGCGCGCAAACGGGTGCTAGAGCGTGTCGCTGTCGCCGAGGCTGTCGGTGAGGGTGAGGCAGCGCGTGCTGAAATCGTGCCGGTGCCGTCTCAACGCATGCAGCTTCCGGCCCTTGCAGCCCATGTTGGCGAGGCAGCACGACGCAAGGATCCGAAAGCACGGCAATACGACACGACCCTGAAGAAACAGGTGCAGGCAGGATTGGAGGCAGTTGCGCGCGCCTCCATATCGAAACTGGGTCCGAAGCTTTCAATTGCCATGGTCATGGCCGATGCACAAACGGGCGACATTGTCGGCGAGGTCGGCTCGGCCGACTACTTCGATACCAGCCGTTCAGGCTGGATCGACATGACGCGCGCCAGCCGTTCGCCAGGCTCCACGCTGAAGCCATTCATCTATGGCCTCGCATTCGAAGAAGGCCTTGTCAGCCAGGAGACGATCATCGAGGACCGCCCCGCCGATTTCTTCGGCTACAGGCCGCGGAATTTCGATATGAGCTATCAGGGCGACGTTACGGTGCGCGAGGCGCTGCAATTGTCGCTGAACGTCCCGGCAGTCAAATTGCTTGATGCCGTCAATCCGGCCAAGCTGCTGATCCGTTTTCGCCGCGCCGAGGTGCGTCCCCTCCTGCCCCCGAACGAAACGCCCGGCCTGGCAATCGGTCTCGGCGGCCTCGGCATCACGTTGAAGGATCTGGTCCAGCTCTACACGGCGCTTGCCAATCGCGGCCAGCCGGTCCGCATCGGCGATGGCGTCAACGACCGCCCCGGCAAGATCGATGGCGAGGGAATGCTTGATCCGGTGGCCGTCTGGAATGTCACTGATATCCTCTCGGGCGTCATTCCACCGGCCGGCGCTCCGAAACGCGGGATCGCCTACAAGACCGGCACAAGCTACGGCTATCGCGATGCCTGGTCCGTCGGCTACGATGGGCGCTATGTCCTCGGCGTCTGGGTCGGGCGCCCTGACAATGGCGCTGTCCCGGGATTGACGGGTTACGGCACTGCCGCGCCGATCCTCTTTGAAGGTTTCGCAAAGTCAGGGATTGCGACGACGCCCCTCCCGCGCCCGCCCTTGGGAGCAATACGGATCGCCCAACCAGAACTGCCGATCAGCCAGCGTCGCTTTGCCATCAATCCAAGCGGCCTGCTGGCGACCACAGGCCGTGAACCGGCGCCGCAGATCGTCTATCCACCGGAGGGCGCACATGTCGACCTTGGGGCGAAGAGCGGCGATCTCTCGCCGTTGACGCTGAAGCTGCAGGGCGGACGCGCGCCCTTCCGCTGGCTCGCCAACGGCAAGCCTTTGCCCGATATTTCCCGGCGGCGCACCAATCAGTGGATGCCGGACGGCGGTGGCTACTCAAAGCTCACGGTGATTGATGCCGTGGGCCGGGCCGCAAGCGTCGGCGTCTTCATCGACTGATCATCTGCAGAGAGATCCGTCATATTTTCTCCAGGTATGCCGAATCCAAAACGCGTTGACCGGCTCCAGCGTGGTTCGCCGAACAATCTGGCCGACCATCGCGGTTCGTGAGACTAGTCCGCGCGCGGCCGGAGGATCCAGTTTGCCGCAAACCCCAGGCCGACGCCAATCGCTGCACCGACAGCCTTTACAGCAGCGTCCTCAAGCCGCGCATGCCGGGTTGGTGAAAGATACTGCAGGAACTCTATTGCGGCCGCTCCGAATATGACCAGGACAGCGCAAGTCCAAAAGCGGCGGGGATATGCCACCACGAACAGGAGAGCCATAGCTGTGAAAGCGAGTGCCCGGTCATCGCGCACGGACATGACGTCGTGCGGTCTCATACCGATCGGCGAAACGGTCACGAACAGGATGGCGGCAAGCGACAACCAAGCGGCGATCTTCAGGAGTCGGTCGAAAAGCATGCACTCAGGATAGCGAAGTGCTCCGGCTGTATCCAGACGGGTTGGTCGGCTAAACCATGCATTTCATTGCACCAATAGGTCTTTTTGCCAACTGGATGGAGAATTCCGGCTTCGAACATGGCGGCACCACAGGAGATGTGCTCTTTAATGCAATATTACTACATCTGAATGTACAACTTTTGAGCGATAAAATCGGCCAATTTGGGAGGTAGCGCGTTCCACCCCACACGTTCAGAATTGCAGGTGTCTAGAAATGGGGATTGTCGATGGCTGAGGAATATAGTCTCCGTACCGAAGACTCAGGCTGGTCTATCATCGATCGGGCGACGCACGAGCCAGCGCGCCTGGACGGCATCCCGCTGTCCGCGATGGATGCCGAGGAAGCCAAGCACATGTTGGCGATTCTCAGAGGCATTGATCGCGTGCGGACAGCTTCAAAAAGAGCGGCATCATCCGCGAACAAGAAACGCGCCAATACGGGCCAAACCGCGGCAAGTCCTCAAATCAACGCAGATTTTGGAATGCTGAGACCCTTCAGAGGCGACTGAGCGCGCTGCGGCAGTTGCAAGCAGATATGCGGACGAGCACGAGATGAAGTCGGTGAACCAATCGACTGAACTGCTGATGTCTCGTCAAATGACCAAGCTGCCGTTTCCGTAGGCAATGCAACAGTCGCAAAATGAACCAGGATATGCGGCGTTGAGGTTCTCTTCCCGCTCAGGCTCTCCTGACCGCCACGGCGGCCTGGACATGCGACTTCGCCCACCTGTTTTTGATCGGCAGATGCTGGTTGGCGCTGAGCGCGGCGATACGATCGCGCAGGGCCACGGAATGCGCTTGCCTGTGGCTACACCCAAGGGAGTACGTGCCATCAAAGGGAAGTTGCGACACTATTGGACCATTCCAGAACGATCGGTTGTATTGGATACCTCATCACTCTTCGTCGGCTTTTCCTTGTTTGCGTCATCGGCAAGCCAAACCTGCATCCCGCAGTGCGATCAACAGGGACGTGAACATGAATACCAGCGGAGCACCTCAGTGGGAGCTAGACGACGAGTTCAAGACGTTGACGATTACGTTTCCGACAGATCCGCCCGTCGCGTTCGTGCTTGATACCGAGTCCGTATCAGAGCTCATAGAAGGCGCCGGCCAGATCAGGGCGGAGATGCCGCCGCCTCACGACGAGACCTGGGAAGGTGGTCACATGGTCGACGCCGTGCTTGATCCACGCTGGTACTCGGAAGCCGACGCATTGCTGGGCGAACCGCTTCTGCACATTCGCGATCCTCGCTATGGATGGCTGCACTACGCCCTGCCGCGAGAGTCTGCCAGAGCGCTCGGAGCCCTTCTGATCCTTCAGGCTGACGAAGGCCCCACGGATGATCAAGAGCACAATCGCAAGAACTGACCTCCTAGCCAAATGACGGGCCTCGATACTACTTTTTCCTGCGATGCGACCCTTAGCCGGGTGTGGTGTTATATCTCGCAGGATGCGGAATTTGTTACTAGTCATATTTCAAAATCGGCCATTATCTCATGCAAGGCCTGCCTCGCGGCAGGCCTTTTTGTTTCACGACGCCGTTTGTTGAGGCGATGATCAGGGGCGCGCCGACCGCAGCCTCAACTGTCGCGACCGCTGTCTTTGCCGTGAGGCGGTCCGCTACCCGGGTCATGTTTTCCGTTTCGCCCGGGCCCCCTGACGACAGGCGGGTCAGAAGCACTTCGACGGGCGGCCGCAGGTCCGATTGCGCTATTCTATCCACATTCGTCGCTGCGCAACTTTCCCCTTGACCTTCCAGTTGCTGGAAGGTTCATAAGGATGACCAATGCCGTATCAGGGCAAAGGAGAATCGCATGGATAGCACGCACGACCATCATAACCACGGGCATCATGGCCATGACCACCATGAGTACGGAGCGCCCTCTGCGGACGACGTGGTGCGCGATCCTGTGTGCGGCATGACGGTCGATCCCGAGGCAGGCAAGCCCTCGCTCCGGTATGACGGGCATGCCTATCATTTCTGCTCGGAAGGCTGCCGGCGAAAATTCGAGGCTGCGCCACAAGACTACCTGACAGCGAAGGATCCGGTCTGTGGCATGACCGTCAATCGGGCGAACGCCCGGCATTTCCTGAAGCAAGAGGGTGAAAAGTTCTATTTCTGCTCGGCCGGCTGCAAGGCGAAGTTCGAAGCCGATCCCGCCGCCTACCGCGATGGAAACCGGCCCGCCCCAAAGCCGATGCCGAAAGGGACGCTCTATACCTGCCCGATGCACCCCGAGGTCGTCAGCGATCATCCGGGCGACTGCCCGAAGTGCGGCATGGCCCTGGAACCGATGGGTATTCCACCTGTCGATGAAGGTCCCAACCCGGAACTCGTGGATTTCACCCGCCGGCTCTGGGTGAGCGGTGTGCTCTCGATCCCGCTGCTTGCAATCAGCATGGGGCCGATGATCGGCCTGCCGCTGCGTGACTGGATTGGAGAGCCGCAGGCGACGTGGATCGAACTCGTTCTTGCGACACCTGTCGTCCTGTGGGCCGCCCTGCCCTTCTTCCGCCGCGCCTGGGCTTCGCTTGTCAACCGCAGCCCGAACATGTGGACCCTGATCGGCCTCGGCGTCGGGACGGCGTATCTTTATAGTGTCGTAGCGGCAATCCTGCCTGGCATCTTCCCTCATACCTTCCGCGGCCATGGCGAGACGGTTCCTGTCTATTTCGAGGCCGCCGCCGTCATCGTCGCTCTGGTATTCGTGGGTCAGGTTCTGGAACTGAAAGCCCGCGAGAAAACCGGTTCGGCCATCCGTGCATTGCTTGATCTTGCGCCGAAGACCGCGCGCCGGGTCAACGAGGACGGTTCTGAAACCGATGTACCGGTCGATGATGTCCGGGTTGGCGATCATGTGCGAGTTCGCCCGGGCGAGCGCATCCCGATCGACGGATCCGTCAGTGAAGGGCAGTCGACGGTCGACGAGTCGATGATAACCGGAGAACCCATCCCGGTCGAAAAACAGAAAGGCGACGCAGTTACCGGCGGTACCATCAACAAGAATGGCGCCCTGGTGATGGTGGCAGAAAAAGTTGGCGCCGACACGACCCTGTCGCGCATCGTCGACCTTGTCGCAAAGGCACAGCGTTCGCGCGCCCCGATCCAGGGCGCGGTGGACCGCGTTTCTGCCGTCTTCGTGCCCGCCGTCGTTGCCGCGGCTGTCGCTGCCTTCGTTGTCTGGAGCCTTGTTGGCCCCGAGCCGCGCATGGCGCATGCGCTGCTCGCCGCCGTTGCCGTGCTCATTATCGCTTGCCCATGTGCGCTCGGTCTTGCGACCCCCATGTCGATCATGATCGCGACCGGGCGCGGCGCTCAGGAAGGCGTTCTCATCAAGGATGCAGAAGCGCTTGAGCGCTTCGCGCGAGTCGACACGCTGATCGTCGACAAGACAGGCACGCTGACAGAGGGAAAGCCGAGGCTTACGGATGTCGTCGCGCTTGGCGGTATCGAAGAGGCTCGCCTGCTGCAGCTGGCCGCCAGCCTGGAGCGTGGATCCGAACATCCGCTGGCCGAGGCGATCGTATCGGGTGCCGAGGAGCGTGGCATTGAGCTCAGCGATGTCACCGACTTTGAAGCACGAACGGGCAAGGGTGTCGTGGGCAAGGCAGGCGGGACAGTCGTTGCGCTCGGCAACGCCGCAATGATGGATGATCTCGATATGGACGTCACGCCGCTCGCCGAGCAGGTTCGGTCACTGCGCGACGAGGGCAAGACGGTGATGTTCGTCGTCATCGATCAAGGTCTCGCCGGTTTTGTGGCGGTTGCCGACAGGATCAAGCCAACCACGGCGGCTGCGATAAGGGCGTTGCACGAGCACGGCCTGAAAATCATCATGGCCACCGGCGACAACGAGCGCACTGCGCGCGCCGTTGGAAAGAGCCTCGGCATCGACGAGGTGCGCGCCGATATCCTGCCCGAAGGCAAGAAGGCTCTGGTCGACGAATTGCGCGGCAAGGGTGCCGTGGTCGCAATGGCAGGCGATGGCGTCAACGATGCACCTGCGCTTGCGGCAGCCGATGTGGGTATCGCGATGGGCACCGGTGCCGATGTGGCCATGGAAAGCGCCGGCCTGACGCTGGTCAAGGGCGATCTGACGGGGATCGTGCGCGCCAGACGGCTTGCCATGGCCACCATGCGCAACATTCGCCAGAACCTCGGCTTTGCCTTCGGTTACAACGCACTCGGCGTGCCGCTCGCCGCTGGCGTGCTCTATCCGGTGTTTGGCGTGCTGCTATCGCCGATGATTGCCGCGGCCGCCATGAGCCTGTCGTCCGTCTCGGTCATCACCAACGCACTTAGACTGCGGCTCGTCAAACTATAGGAGATTGCCATGAACATTGGGCAAGCATCGGAACACTCCGGACTGGCTCCGAAAACGATCCGCTACTACGAGGACATTGGCCTGATCCGCCCCGACCGGGGCGGAAATGGCTATCGCGACTATGCCGAGGCCGATGTTCACAAGCTGCGCTTCCTTCAAAGGTCGCGCGGCCTTGGTTTTTCCGTCGAGGAATGTCGCCAGTTGCTGGCACTCTACGAAGACAAGAGCCGGGCGAGTTCGGATGTAAAGGAACTGACGCAGGCGAAGCTGACGGAGATCGATCGGAAGATCAGGGAACTTACCGAACTGCGCCGGACATTGGAGCATCTGGTCCACGCATGCCACGGCAATGACCGGCCCGATTGCCCCATCCTTGAGGAGCTGTCGGACGCTCGGCCTGAATAGCGCCTCGCAGCCTCCTGTGTGTCTTTACCTCGGCGTCATCGCGACGCCATTCCTCCGGCTTCCCACCGATCCACGAAAACACCGGGGCTAATTTTTTTTGCGGCGGCTGGAATAACTCTTCGCTCGCATCCGTATACTCAGTCATGGAACGGAAAGAACGCCCATTCGATGTCATCAGCCAGCTTGCGGCGCTTCGGCGCTATGCGCGCTCGCTCGTGCGCAATTCGGATGATGCGGAAGACCTCGTTCACGACGCGCTGATGCGCGCCTACGAGAAAAAGCAGAGTTTCCGTCGTGGCGGCAACCTGCGTACGTGGCTGCTGTCGATCATGCACAATGCTCATATCGACCGCATCCGCCAGGACCGCTCCCTGGCACGCCGGCACGACGAGGCAGCGTTGGAGACCGAACAGTCGCTGCAGGCCGGCCAGGAACACGCCGTTCGCCTCCAGCAGGTGCGGGACGCGTTCTTCCATCTTCCGGAAGAGCAGCGAGAGGCACTGCATCTCGTTGCGATCGAGGACCTTTCCTACCAGGAAGCGGCAGCGGCGCTCGGCATCCCGATCGGCACATTGATGTCGCGCATATCACGCGCCCGTGCCCAGCTTCGCGAGTTCGAGGAGAAGACGCCGCGCGCGGTACACCTGAGACTAATCGGAGGGAACGGCAATGAAGGCAATTGATCCTATCGTCGACGCTGATCTCGATGCTTATGTCGACGGCGAACTCGATGTGGCGCGCCGCATTCAGGTGGAATCCTTCCTGTCAGAGAACCCGGCAATTGCCGCCAAGGTCATGGCTGACCTCAGTATGAGGGGTGAGTTGCGCCTTGCGCTTGCCAGCGAAAACGCCTTCGGCCGCCCGGAAACACGCGACGCTGCTCGACGCCTGGAACGCGGCCTCACCTATGGCCGGATCTTCCATTCGATGCAGCGGATCGCGGCTGTCGCCGTTCTCATCGCCGCAGGCTGGGTCGCCCACACTTCTTTCGGCGCGTTTACGGCAACCGAAGTAGCCGCCTCTGTGCCAGCGCCGGCCTATGTCGAAGATGCAGTGCGCGCCTATCAGACGGCGCTCCTTCGCCAGTCCGTGCCGTCTCAGCCCGTCGCGAGCTACAAGGCCGAGGACATTCGCGCAGCAACTGCGATCGTCATGCCGCAATTGCCCGAGAACTGGAAGATCTCCGACGTACAGATCTTCCCGTCCGAATTCGGTCCGAGCGTCGAAATGGCGATCAAGACGCCTGAGGACAAGCAGATCTCGCTTTTTGCCGTCCGGCCGGGTGCATTTGCCGTGCAGTCCGTAACGCATGTCGCCCTCGACAAGGCCGAAGCAGCCTACTGGCAGATCGGCGAAGTGGCTTATGCGCTCGTGACCGGCGATCGCGACATAAATCTCGATGCGGAAGCCGAGCGGCTTGCCCGCACCCTCTACTAGTTCGTTCAACCGAGGAGATCAGCATGAACCCCACCAATCCGCGTTTTGGCTACGGCTCGGCCGCCGGCTCTCAGGCGCTGTTCGACGAGGGCCTGCGCCGGCATATGCTGCGCGTCTACAACTACATGGGCCTCGGCCTCGTCATCACGGGCATCGTCGCATTCATCGTCGGCAGCACACCGGCGCTTTACGTGCCGATCTTCCAGTCCCCGCTGAAGTGGGTCGTGATGTTTGCGCCGCTTGCCTTCGTCTTCTTCTTCTCGTTCAAGCTTCAGACGATGTCGGCCAGTGCGGCCCAGATGACCTTCTGGGCCTTCTGCGCAGTCATGGGCCTGTCGCTCGCATCTGTCTTCCTGGTGTTTACAGGCACGAGCATCGCACGCACCTTCTTCATCGCCGCGACCATGTTCGGCGCGACCAGCCTTTACGGCTATGCGACCAAGCAGGATCTCTCACGCTTCGGCTCGTTCCTGATGATGGGCCTGATCGGCGTCGTCATCGCGAGCATCGTCAACATCTTCCTTGGCTCGAGTGCCCTGCAGTTCGCAATCTCGGTGATCGGTATCCTCGTCTTCGTCGGCCTGACCGCCTACGACACGCAGAACATCAAGGAACAGTATTCCGAGAATCATGATCAGGAATCGAACCAGAAGCTTGCCGTCTTCGGTGCGCTGTCGCTCTACCTGAACTTCGTCAACATCTTCCAGCTGCTGCTCAATTTCACGGGCGAGCGGGAATAGGGCTAAGCGCTTCTGGGGGCAATGGAAGCGCTAGGCACCCGGTTCGCACTCTGTGACAGGATGCGCGGATCGGGTGCTCACTAACGACAGCGGCCGGGTCTCCACGCCCGGCCGCTCTCGTTTCTTCTGAGATCAGATGATGCCCCAGGCGCGGTAGCGCCCTCGCCCGGTGATTTCCCGGATGCCGATATCATTCAGCAGATTGAGCGCGCCACGGCTCGTTATCCGCAACTCGCGGGCCACCATTGCCGAGGAAACCATCGGCCGCGACAGGACAAAATCCGCAAGCTGCGGCAGGCTGCTGTTCGAGCGACGATCCCTGAATCGGATTTCCATCTGTGTGCGCGCCAGCGAAAGCCGGTCCATTTCCTTCAAGCCCGCAGCCGCGCTTTCCGCCATCGCTTCAAGGAAGGCCTGTAGTCGCGTCAGGCGATCACGCGAACGTCGTCGCTCATAGCGTATCGTCTTGAGGCCGGCATTAAAGGCGAAAAGGTGCGATGTGACTTTGCCGCGGGCGCGCAGATAGCTCGCAACCAGAAGCCCACCAAGCCAATGCTGACGACGAAGTGGCTCCATCCGTTCCCACGCATCAAACAGTAAGGCCGCACCAAGCGCTGGGGGCAGGCTGTCGGCAATCGAAATGGTCTTGCGCCACGCGCGAAGGCGCGCCGCCTCATCCCATTCTTCATCGTCGAAGAGACCGAGAGGGTCGTCGCTCCGCTTCTCGCGAACGCGGTCAGGCGCCTCATGCAGCTCCGGCGCACCGGGACTGCCATGGCTGTCCAACAGGCGCTGCGATCTCTCCAGGATCGCATCTATCTCGGCCAGTTCAGCGGAGAGAAGCGCATCTGCTTCATTTTCGGCATCATCGTCTTCAACCAACGCCTTTGCGCTCCTGGTCTCTGGAGCAGCCCCCTCCCCTTGAGTGTCGCCGGCGAGGATCGACAATCCTGAACCGCTCAAGGCCCAGTCCGGCGCTGCCGTCCAGATGCGCCGTCGTGCGCGCAGGATCGAATGGGCAATCGTCAACTCGTGGCTTGGCGCTCGTGTGTCCATATGTGCGTCATGCAGGACAAGGTCCTCGACGTGAACCAGCTCGCCTGCGACCCACAGAGCACCGACCGCATCAAAAAAATGCCGGCGCTCGGCAAAGCCTTCAGCGATGGCTGCGCGTGCCGCACGCTCATCCAGCCTCGCCAGGCCATCCTCGGCCTCGACAATCGTCGGCAACAGACTGACCAGCAAAGGACTGTCGATTTCATAGCGCATTGTTAGCTATTTCGATTTCCCCGCAACGGAACCCAAATCACCATTAACTTCCGTCATGTATGACATGATTGGAGCGCGCATTCAAATTGCCGGACGACTAAATTCTCGCCTGACACTGAACATCCAGATCTTATTGGCAGGTTCAGTGCTGTCGCCGGCCTCGGAAGGTTATTTTCCGCCCCTGAACGCGTCGTAGAGATCGTCGAGGTGACGCGAAATGTACTCGCCAAAGTCTGCTGCCTCGCCCGTCTTCAGCGTGATGGTGAACGAATCACCGGCGCTCCTGATGCGGCCCTTGATCTTGCCTGGCTGCTTCGGAGCCCATTCATACTCGCTCACCGCTTGCCGATCCGGCTTCCTTGCCAGTTCGGCGACAACGAGCTCGAAGCGTCGATCGCTGTCCTGATCGGCGAACTCAGTGGAGCCAAGGAGCTCGTGCAGGCGCGAGGTCGTCGCATTCGTCCAACATTGCGCAAGGGCAATCCATTTGCGCCGTCCGGCAGCCGGCGCCGCACCGATCGCTCTGATCACGTCCATCGGGATCGTCCTGGCGACCGAGATCAGTTTCGACAATTCCGTCTTGTCGGTTGAAAGCGCCTTCATGATGACGGATCGCTCGAAGCCCTTGCTCTCGAGATTAAAGGCAAAGACGGCCCGCTCGACATAGGACAGGTTGCGCCTCGCAGAGTTCTCGATACCTTGCGCAATGACGACATCAACATCATCGAGCGTCCTGATGATCGCCTGTACCTTGCGCCCGAGCAGTCGCAGCGCCTGGAGGCGCCGATGGCCGTAGACCACCTGATAACGCGCATCGTCGTCAGGATGACGGCGAACAAGAATAGGGACCTCCTGCCCATTTTCCTCGATCGAGCGCACCAGCTCATCGGCGAGATCCTGCGGCAGGTCGGCAAGACGATCCCTGACGAAGGACGTGTCCACGAGTTCAGGATCGAGTTCGACGACGCGCTCACCTGACAGCAGCGCCTCCTGCATCGCCCTGCTCTCTTCTTCCATGCGTCCGAGCGTCAGCGCCATCGAGCGAACCGGACCGGCCGGACCGCGCATGGGCGCTTCGTCTTCCGGGTTGGCCGCGGCCAACTCCTGTGCGGTATCGTCGAACAGCCCCTTCAGTCGATCTCGTCTGCTCATGTTCGGCCCCATGCCTTGTGAATTCCGGCAAGCACCTCACCATTGGCGGCGTTCACCGACTCCAGCGCTCTGTCGTAGGTAGAACGCCGGACCTGACCCCTCTCGATTTCATAGAGCGACTGCTTCGTCAGCCCGGCATCGGCGATCGCCGTGGACTTGAGGACCGTCGCCGTCAGGACATCGTCACCAAACAGGTTGCGCAGTAGCGCAACGATCTGTGATTGCGGCGCATCGAAGGGCTCATGGCGCGTGACCACGTACTTGATGAAGTCATGCTGCAGGTCACCGCCTGCCTTGCGCACGACCGACAGCAAATCGGAGGTCATCAGCAGGAATTGCGACATCGAAGCCACGTCGACCATCTGCGGATGGATGGTGATGAGAAGCGACGTTGCCGCACAGACGGCGCCGAGCGTCAGATAGCCGAGCTGTGGCGGGCAATCAATGACGACGACATCGTAGTTCGCCTCAACCTCTGAAATGGCAACGCCGACGCGCCGGAAGAACACCTCGCCGGTCCGCTGGCGATCACCGAGCGCGCGCGGCGTCTCGTGCTCGAACTCCATCAATTCGAGATTTCCGGGCACCAGATCCAGACCGTCGAAATAGGTCTTGCGCACCACGTCCTTTAGCGAGCGGCGGCTCCCGTCATAACGGATCGCACCGTATAGCGTATCGCCATCGGCAAGATCGAATTCCGGCTGGACGCCGAGCATCGACGACAGCGATGCCTGCGGATCGAGGTCGATTGCCAGCACGCGATAGCCGTTCAGCGCCAGATACTGGGCGAGGTAAAGTGTTGTGGTGGTTTTCGCCGAACCGCCCTTGAAATTCGTAACCGCGACCGTCTGAAGCTTTTCACCCGGCCGACGCCACGGCAGATAGGACAGCGCGTCCTTCGGCTTGATCCTGGCCATATGCTGTCGCAACTCGCTGATCTGGCCGAGCGTATAGGAACGCCGACCGTTTCCGGATAGCTCCGGCTGCGGCCCCTTGCCGTCGAGTGAGAGCTGCCGCAGGTATCCGTCCGATACGCCGATCATCTGCGCTGCTTCCCCTGAAGTGAACGTCCGCAACGTCTTTTGCGACAATGGCGGGAAGAGCTTTTCGCGGAGGAGCTTCAGCTGACGAGAAAGCTGATTGGCGTGCCGCTCGATGCGGACGTCCGTCGTCGATACGCTAATGTTGTCCAAAACACCCGATCCCTATCAATGCGCTTTTCTATCAACATCGCGCTAAAAAGCGTATCGAGGATGCCATGATTCGCGAATCGCGACAACAACAGCCATGCTGGGCTTTGCAAAGTTGGCCGCGGCCAACTCCATGCCCTGCCCCTTGCGGAGACAGGCTGGCTGCGCCAGAAACGGACAGAACGGAAGAGGAAAAGGCGTGCGTCATATCCACATCATCGGCATCGGGACGGGCAATCCCGAGCATCTGACCGTCCAGGCGATCAACGCTATGAATGCCGTCGATGCGATCTTCATTCCGACGAAGGGCGCTGAAAAGGAAGGGCTTGCGGCCGTGCGCAGGGAGATCTGCAGCCGATACGTTACAAACAGCCGCACCGCCATCATTGAATTTGCCGTACCGAAACGCGCCACCACCGACCGGACATATCTTGAGAGTGTGGACGAGTGGCATGCCGCCATTGCCGAGACCTATGTGCGCCTCATCAGAGAGCTACCGGAAGCCGGCGAGGGTGCATTCCTCGTCTGGGGCGACCCCAGCCTCTATGACAGCACCATCCGCATCCTCGAGCGCGCCCGACAAGCGAGCACCCTCGCCTTCGAGTTCAGTGTCATTCCGGGCATTACGAGCGTCCAGGCACTCGCCGCAAGCCACCGCATACCGATCAACCTTGTTGGAAAACCGCTTGAAATCACCACGGGCAGGCGTCTCCTCGAACAAGGCAATCAGGCCGAGAGCACAGTCGTGATGCTCGATGGCGAAACCGCCTTCTCGAAAATCGATGACCCCGACGCGGAAATCTTCTGGGGCGCCTACCTCGGAACGTCGGACGAGATTACCCGGGCCGGCCGATTGGCTGATGTTGCAGAGGAGATCGTCCGGCTCCGGGCTGAAGCACGGGCGCGTCACGGCTGGATCATGGATATCTATCTGCTTCGCAAGGGACATGATTTCGACGATCTTTGACACGGATCAGGTTTTGCGATGATCACGCCCGCTATATAAGGTCATGATCCAAGGAACTGGCAGTGATGACATTGGGCGAACAGACGGCGCATAACGGCAGGGAAGAGGCACTCTCGACCTGGCAGCGCCGTGGTGCCTGCCCGACGCTGCTGGAACCGATGCAAACCGGCGACGGCCTCCTGGCGCGGCTGCGCCCCACCGGCGGCATTCTGACTGCCCGGCAATTCATCCAGTTGGCTGAGGCCGCAAAAAGTCACGGAAACGGGATCGTCGAGATCACGGCACGCGGCAGCCTGCAGATCCGCGGCCTTCGATCAGGCTCGGTCCAGCCACTCGCAGCCGATCTCGCGGCATCAGGTATCTCGGTTCCCGCCGGCCCGGTCATCGAGCTCTCGCCGCTGCATGGAATCGCGCCCGACGAGATCGGAAATCCAGGCGAGATCGAGGCACCGCTTCGCGAGGAACTCGGTGTCGAACTGCTCTCGCCGCTACTGGCCCCGAAGCTGTCGATTGTGATCGATGGCGGCGGCATCGGTGGCCTTGCTGCTGTTACCGGCGACATTCGCGTGAGCGCGGTTTCTGTTGGTGTCTGGCGGGTTGCCATCAACGGCGACGAACGAACGGCGCTGCCGTTGCTGACGGGGACTGCCGATGAAGCAGTTCGGGCGGTCGGTGAGCTTCTTCGCCAGCTTGTTTTGCTCGGCCGGCACAAACGGTGCCGGGATATCGAGCGTGAGTGGCTGCTGTTGGCCTTTCCTTCGATGGAGGCGATGACGCTCGCAAGAGCGCCCATACGCAAAGATCCTCTGATCGGCACGATCGCCCTGCCCGACAGTTCGGCAATCCTTGGCCTCAGGCCGCGCTTCGGCCAGATGCATGCCAGCGAGCTTATTTCATTTCTTGAACAAGCCGAAGCGCTGGGCGCAACACAAGTCCGGCCTGGCCCTGGGCGCATTTTCTTCCTGGTGGGGCTCGACGGCCAGTCGGCCGCAACCGTTGCGGAGATGGCGCCCGGATACGGACTGTCAGTCGACGGCGACGATCCGTCGATGCATATCGCCACGTGTGCCGGCGCCGGCGCCTGTGCTTCCGGCCGCTTTCAGACCAAGGCCTGCGCCGAGAGATTGGTCGCCAAAGCACCGGAACTGTTGGACGGCTCGATGACTGTTCACCTCTCCGGCTGCGCCAAGGGCTGCGCCCATCCGCGACCCGCTCTTTGCGTTGTCGGCGCGGACGATGGTTATCATCTCATGCTGGGCGGCGTCGCATCGGACATTCCCGATGCACAGATTGCTGGCGGCGATATCGATTCCGCTATAGAGAAACTCGCTCGCCTCATCAAAAACGAGAGACAAGCTGGCGAATCGGCTGCCGCCTGCCTTAGACGGATCGGCAAACACGACGCCATAAAGGCGCTGCGACAGGAATAGGAATGCCTGACTACGACTACATTCACAGCGGGGACGCCATCTACGAGCGGTCCTTTGCGATCATCCGCAGCGAGGCCGACCTTTCACGGTTTTCTGTCGAGGAAGCCGATATTGCCGTGCGCATGATTCACGCATGCGGGCTCGTTGAGGCGGCAGAGCAATTTGTGTTCTCGCCAGGCTTCGTCAGCGCCGCACGCGCAGCCTTGCATGATGGCGCACCTATCTTCTGCGATGCGGAAATGGTGGCGCACGGTGTCACCCGGACACGCTTGCCCGCCCAAAACGACGTGCTCTGCACCCTGCGCGATCCGCGCACCGCGGAGCTTGCGAAACAGAACGGCAATACCCGCTCGGCTGCGGCGCTCCATCTTTGGCTGGACCGGCTGGAAGGCAGCGTCGTTGCGATCGGCAACGCCCCGACAGCCCTCTTCCATCTGCTTGAATTGCTTCGAGATGGCGCACCGAAACCGGCTGCGATCATCGGCATGCCGGTCGGCTTCGTTGGCGCGGCCGAATCGAAGGATGCGCTGGCTGAAAACTCCTACGGCGTACCGTTCGCGATCGTGCGTGGCCGTCTCGGCGGCAGCGCCATGACGGCCGCCGCCCTGAATGCCCTTGCGAGGGCCGGGCTATGACGAATCCTGGCCGTCTTATTGGCGTCGGCACCGGTCCCGGCGACCCGGAACTCCTGACGGTCAAGGCCGTCAAGGCGATCGGGGCCGCACATGTCGTTGCGTATTTTGCCAAGCGGGGCAGGGGCGGCAACGGCAAGGCGATCGTCGAGCATCTCCTGACCGCGGAAAAGACGCTGCTGCCGCTCTATTATCCGGTGACGACCGAGGTCGAAAAGACGGACGAGGCCTATCGAAACCAGATTACCGCCTTCTACGATCAATCGGCCGCCGCCGTGGCGGCTCACCTGGAGGAAGGCTGCACCGTTGCCGTGTTGAGTGAGGGTGACCCGCTGTTCTATGGCTCCTACATGCATCTGCATGTACGCCTGGCGAACCGTTATCCAACCGAGGTGATCCCGGGGATCAGCGCGATGTCCGGATGCTGGTCGCTCGCCGGACTCCCGATCGTCCAGGGTGATGACGTCCTTTCCATACTGCCGGGTACGATGGCTGAAGCCGAGCTGCAGCGCCGACTGTCAGACACACAGGCCGCGGTGATCATGAAGGTCGGACGCAACCTTCCGAAGATCCGCCGCGCGCTGGAGGCATCCGGACGCCTTGCCCAGGCCGTCTATGTCGAGCGAGGCACCATGGTCAACGCGGCGATGACGAAACTCGCCGACCGGCCCGACGGCGACGCACCCTACTTTTCACTGGTGCTCGTGCCCGGCTGGGAGTCTCGCCGATGACCGGCAGGCTCTTCGTGATCGGAACCGGGCCCGGGAATCCGGATCAAATGACACCGGAGGCGGCCGCGGCAGTTTCCAAGGCAACGGAGTTCTATGGATACGGACCCTATCTCGACCGGCTGAACCTCAGATCCGATCAACGGCGACAGGCCTCCGATAACCGGGAAGAGCTGGATCGGGCATCGGCCGCGTTGCGGGCGGCGGCAACCGGCGCAACCGTCTGTGTCGTGTCCGGCGGAGACCCAGGAGTCTTTGCGATGGCGGCCGCAGTATGCGAGGCCATAGACAACGGCCCGAAAGAATGGCGCGCGATCGACCTCATGGTGCTGCCGGGGATTACCGCCATGCTTGCGGTTGCCGCTCGAATTGGTGCTCCGCTTGGCCACGACTTCTGCGCCATTTCGCTATCGGACAACCTAAAGCCTTGGAATATAATAGCAAACCGTCTTTCAATGGCTGCGAAGGCAGGCTTCGTCATTGCGCTTTACAATCCGATCAGCAAGGCACGGCCCTGGCAACTGAGCAAGGCGTTCGACTTGCTGCGCTCGGACCTGCCGCCAACGACGCCAGTGATTTTCGGTAGGGCCGCAGGACGCCCCGACGAACGCATCACGGTTCAGTCGCTTGCAGAAGCCGACGCGGCGACCGCTGATATGGCAACCTGTGTCATCATCGGTTCGCCCGAGACAAAGGTGATCACTCGAGACGGAAAGCCGGACCTCGTCTACACTCCGCGGTTCATCGCAGGGGGAAACAGGTGATCGATCGCCGCCAGCATCGCTTCAACGGTGGCAACCGTCTGCATAGTGGCGGCTGGCGCCCGTGCGACCATGAATACTTCAATGCCGAGCTGGCGTGCAGCCTGGATCTTCGCATAAGTCGCCGAACCGCCGCTGTTCTTGGTCACAAGGGCATCGATGCGATGGGCACGGAGCAGCGAAACTTCGCTTTCGACGCAGTAGGGGCCGCGATCGAGAACGATCTGGACGTCGGGAAGAACAAGCGGCGGCTCGACAGGATCGACGCTTCGCACAAGGTAAAAGTGCTGGGGCGCGGCTTCCGCGCGATGGGCTTCCTGGCGCCCGATTGCCAGGAAGACCCGGCGAGGGGAAGGGGCAAGCCGCTCTATCGCTTCCGCGATGGTCGCAACAGGCGTCCACCGATCACCAGGCTCAGCCATCCATTCTGGCCTGCGCAAGGCGAATGCGGGTATGCCTGTGGCAGCTGCGGCCTCACTGGCGCTTCTGGAGATGCGAGCCGCGAACGGATGCGTTGCATCGATCAGAAGGGCGAAGCCTCCCTCACACAGAAAAGCAGCCAGTCCTTCGGCGCCACCAAAGCCGCCTATGCGCAGCGGAACCGGCTGACTGGAGGGTTTCTCCGTTCGGCCAGCAAGCGAGAGCAAAATATCGTACCGGCCCGTGCGATCAAGCGCTTCAGCGAGAGCTCGCGCTTCGCCAGTGCCTCCGAGCATCAGGATACGGATTTTGCCCATGTCTGATATGCCTTCCGCTTCCGGCCAACGCTGGCTGACTATTATCGGCATCGGCGAAGATGGTCCAGCCGGATTGGGTGACGAGGCGAAGCGACTGATCGCTGCCGCGCCCGTCGTCTTCGGTGGCAAGCGGCATCACGAATTGGCGGCCGGGCTCATCAGCGGCAAGAGGCTCGCCTGGGAAAGCCCTTTCGAGACGTCCATTGAAGCGGTCGTGGCACTTCGGCACTCACCGGTCGTCGTCCTCGGTTCAGGCGATCCATTTCTATATGGTATTGGCGCGACGCTGTCGCGCCGCATAGGCACTGAGGAAATGCACGTCATCCCGGCGCCTTCCTCGTTCAGTCTGGCTGCAGCGCGTCTTGGCTGGCCACTGCAGGAGACGGCGACCGTTTCGCTGCATGGCCGACCGCTGGATTTGATACGGCCGCACCTGCACCACGGCAGGCGGATCATCGCACTGACCTCCAACGGCGAGACGCCGGCGCAACTTGCGGAGCTCCTTCGCGTCACAGGCTTCGGCGAATCCCGCCTGCTCGTCCTCGAGGCACTTGGCGGTGATCGCGAGCGGCAGCGCGGTGGACGTGCCGATCGCTTCGACCTGGGAGAGATTGACCCGCTCAACGTTTGCGCAATCGAGATCGTGGCAGGGGAGGGGGCGCGAACGATCGCCTATACACCGGGGCTGGACGACGCGCTTTTTGAACACGATGGCCAGATCACCAAACAAGAGATCCGTGCAATCACGCTCGCAGCCTTGGGTCCGCGCCATGGTGAACTGCTTTGGGATATCGGCGCCGGATCCGGCTCGATCGGCATCGAATGGATGCTCGCCGACCCGTCATTGCGCACAGTCGCCATCGAGCAATCGAGTGAGCGGGCCGCGCGCATCGCAAGAAATGCGGTTGCCTTTGGCGTTCCGGGGCTTGCGATCGTGGAGGGAACCGCCCCCGGGGCGCTTGCGCACCTGCCCGAGCCCGACGCGGTCTTCGTTGGCGGCGGCGGCACCGAGGAAGGTGTACTCGAGGCAGCACTTCACGCCTTGAAGAGGGGAGGGCGTCTCGTTGCCAATGCCGTTACCCTTGAAATGGAATCCCTGCTGTTTTCGTTGGAGCGGCAGCATGGCGGCACATTGACACGTATCGAAATAGCGCGCGCGGCGCCCCTTGGCGGTATGACCGGTTGGCGTCCGGCGATGCCCGTCACGCAATGGCGCTATCTAAAGAAGTGAGAGAAAGCAGATGACGACTGTGCATTTCATCGGCGCCGGGCCGGGGGCAGCGGACCTGATTACGGTGCGCGGCCGTGACCTCATCGCCAAATGCCCCGTTTGTCTCTACGCCGGTTCGATCGTCTCGCCGGAACTATTGCAATATTGCCCGCCCGGCGCACGCATCATCGATACGGCACCGATGTCGCTTGATGAAATCGAGGCCGAGTACCTGCGGGCCGCCGCAGCCGGGGAGGACGTTGCACGATTGCATTCGGGCGACCTTTCCGTCTGGAGTGCCGTTGCCGAACAGATCCGCCGGCTGGAAAAGCACGACATTGGCTATACGATGACGCCTGGCGTGCCTGCCTTTGCAGCGGCAGCGGCGAGCCTTGGCAGGGAACTGACCATTCCAGCAGTAGCGCAAAGCCTCGTGCTCACGCGTGTTTCCGGCCGTGCATCCCCAATGCCGAACGAGGAAACCCTGGCGAGATTCGCGGCGACAGGCTCGACGCTGGCTATCCACCTTGCCATTCATGCCCTGGAACAGGTTGTTGCGGAACTGACGCCGCTCTACGGCGCCGAGTGCCCGGTTGCGATCGTCGCCAAGGCGTCCTGCCCGGATGAGCGGATCATCCGGGGGACGCTCGGTGACATCGAGGAAAAGCTTGCCGCCGCGCCCATCGAGCGGACGGCGATCATCTTCGTCGGCCAGACGCTTGCTGCCAGCGGCTTTCGCGAGAGCTCGCTCTATGATGCGTCCTACCAGCGACGCTTTCGCGGCCGGGAGTAGGGGAGGGGACTGCGCGCCTCAGACCTCGGCCGATAGGTAATCCATGCTCGCCCGCAGCGCCATTGCCGGATCGTTGAGGTCATGGACCGTAGCCGCGAAGGGTTCGAACGAAAACGGTCCAGCGTAGCCCGCCTCCATAAGGGCACGCATCTGCCCGGCATTGTCCAGGCGATCATCTGCCGCCACCAGAACACGGTCTCGATCGCGCATATCCGCAATCGAGACGGCAGGATCGCTGACACCTGAGATATGAACCAGCCCGGTTAAGTCAGCAAAGAGTTGTTCTTCGCCGGCAAGGTGGTGATGGAAGGTGTCATGCACGAGCTTGAACGTCGATCGTCCAGCCACAGCGTCGATTGCCTCAACCGCCTCCGCCTTTGACCGGAGCGAACAGATCGCAAAGCCCAGGGGTTCGACAAGGCCTACGATCCCCGCGGCATCGAGCATCGCCTTCAATGCAGCCAGCGACTGGCGGAGATTTTCCTGCCGCTCGCCATCTGCACGACCAGTGCCATCGTTTTTCGGGACAAGAACAAGTGCGCGCGCGCCGCATGCCTTGGCGTAGTCGATCAGTTCTCGGGCTTCGTCCGCACGGGTGGCGTTCCATTCGTTGAAGCGCTGCAGCGCATTGATCGAGAGGATAGTCAGCCCGTGACGCTCTGCGGCCTGGGCAACGGTCTCGGGCGAGGTTCCATCGAGGATCGCATTGCCCGCAAGATCGTTGCGGACCTCAACCGCATTAATGCCAAGCGACGTGGCCAACGCAAAGAAATCTCCAATCGGCAATGACGGCGCTGCCATATGGTTGAGGGCAAAACGAACGAACGGCATTCTTGGTCTCCTCCTAAAGCCTGGTATTCACGGAAGGCGTTAAAGCAATTCTCTACCCCAATCGGCTGCCCGATCCATCCACTCCGAGCAGCGAGGCTCTATCATTCGTGACAGAAAATAGCCCGGCCATGAGGGATGCGCCTCATGCGAGGCACCCGCGGCAGCACCGGAATAATGTGGGTCGGGAGCACGCAGCGGACGTCACAAAAGAATAGTAGGGCTCGACATATTCCGCTAATTGTTGGAAAACTAAACAGTTACTTCATCGCAACTTACGGCGTTAACCCTATTAATAATGCCCTTTTCGGGCGTATTTTTGCTCCCGAGGGCGCCCGTCTGTAACATAATTCAGGATTTTTATTCCAACACCACTCAGTAGGGCTGGTCGTTTAATACTGCGTTTTTATTTTAACGAAACTACATTTCAAGATTTACAAAAGACAGGTACAATTTTGTATTTCTGCATTTCCTACATTAACCTTTGGAAATATTTTTGTATTGCGTATTAGCATCTATGTATGTAGTTTCTTAATAAAGTAGAAATCGGCAACCACAAAATAGTTGTTGGGCATAAGTTGGATATCTACTTTGTTTGCATACTAAGGGGATCATCACAGCGTTCAGGGGACCGTCGCAAAGTATTGCGTATACTTGATGCGGACTGTCCCCCCAGCACTAAAGGGTATGAGGGCTAGTATGAATTACGTACCTTCGGAATTTGAAAATGGCAGAATCGCATTGAACAGGCTCCGGCCTGTACCGACACTCTCCAAGGCAAGCACGGAGTTCGAGGATATTGAAAGGGAGCAAGGAGATGATCAGTGCCTGCTGATTATCGACGCCAGAACGCTCGAACGCGAATGCCTTGCGACGACCTTGAAAACGAACGGCCTTAGCATGACGGCTACTGCCGTCGGCTCGATAGCAGAATGGCAGCGAAAGAAGGATACCAACCGACCCGTTGGCGCGGTCCTCCTCAACATTGCCGGGCGAAAGGCTGACGATGCGGCCCTGTCCGAAGAAATCGCGGCGATCACCTCAGAGCTTGCGCCGGCGCCGGTCGTCATTCTGGGCGATGGCGATGACCTCAACCAAACCTTGAAGATGCTCCAATGCGGCGCGCGCGGTTTCATACCGACATCCGTCGGAATTGAAGTATGCGTCGAGGCACTTGCTCTTGCGGTTGCAGGCGGCACCTTCATCCTGGCGGGCAACAGCTTTTCCCCGTCGACAGGAGAAACTGCTTCGATCGACATGAGCCAGAAGCAGCATCAGCCAAAGGAGCTCACGCGCATCTTCACGCTGAGGCAGACCGAGGTCGTGCAGGCACTTCGCAAGGGAAAGGCGAACAAGATCATCGCCTATGAACTCAATCTGCGCGAAAGCACGGTCAAGGTTCACATCCGCAACATCATGAAGAAGCTGAAGGCCACTAACCGCACGGAAGTTGCTTATAAGCTGAATGATATGTTTCAGTAGCGATAGAGGCTGGGCGACCTCGACCGAGCAATTCTTGCCGCTCGTATCTCCCAGTATATAGACTCTACGTCTCGACAGATGGCGCTCAGCAAATGGCTGAGCGCCTCTGCAAATACCTTGTTCCACCTCATTCATAGCAAAAGCCGGAAATGCCGGCACTTGCCGGTGGATATCAGGCTTCAGCCCGTTCCTTTTCAGGCGTGGCGCTCATCTGTGGCTCTACACGACGTCCCAGAATTTGCCTGAACCCCTTTGCCGAAAACGGCTGCACAAGCTGAGCCAGGAAACCCTCGGCGACCCTTCCACTGATTCCAATCTCTGCAGGCGGCCTGCGCGCGGGATTGAAATAAGTGCCGAATATCTGATCCCACAGTACAAGGTTTTCGCCGTAGTTGGTGTTGCCCTCAGCCAACACCTTGGAATGATGCCATCGATGCAATCGGGGTGTGCTGAAAATCCGGTCGAGCGGACCCGTCCTGACATCGATGTTGCAGTGGGTGAGAAGACCGATGAAGGCCGTGACGGCACTGGTCCAGAGAAAGACCGGCAAAGGCGCGCCCAAGAGATAGAGGGGGATCTGGCTAAGCGCGATCTTGAACAGCGAATCGACAACGTGAAAGCGGCCGGTGTTGACGACCCACAGGCGCTCGACGCTGTGATGCAGGGCATGAAACCGCCACAGCGAAAGAAACTCGTGCGCGGCACGATGCGCAACGTAGAGACCGAACTCAGCGATGATCAATCCCAATACAGCTTGAAAGAAGACAGGCCAGTGATCCGGCCATATAGACGTTGCCGATGTGACTGCCGGCTGTACGACGGTGGCAATCGCCATTGGGGCGGAAGCGCCGATCGCCGCGGCAAGTTGCACGCCACCCTTTGTCAGGAGCGTATGTGCGATGTCGTTGAATGTTTCGCGATCATGCTTCAGCCATTGCTGTTCATAGGGCATCAGCCGCTCGAAGCCTGCGATCGCCGCCACGATCGACAGATAGACGACGTTGAACCACAACAGCGGTGCCTCAGTGTGAAAAGCCCAATCCGCCCCGATCAATCCAGCCGCAAAAAGCGCAGGCCACAGTGCCCACGACGCCGCCATATAAAGCGCCGACTTGCCTTCATTCATCACACGCACCCTTCTGCCTTGCGTCAGACGGCATGATACACCGCAGTTGCGCCCGCGAAGCAAGGCCCGATGCGACGTTCTTGCCACATCAGGCAATGACGACCGGATAGGTCGAGGCAGCTTTGCATTATGATTTCTTGCGATTGTCACGAGGCGAGCTTCTTGATAGGCGTCATCCACAAGACGTAACTCCCGCCGCAGGCCAATGCTCCAACGATCCCCTGACCACGCCCCGAGCCCGCTCGTCGGAATTGCGCTCGCATGTTCGGGCTATTCACTTTTTGCCATCCAGGACGCAGTCGTGAAGTGGCTGGTGGCGGACTACGCTGTTCCGCAGATCCTCTTCATGCGCAGCATCATGATCGTTGTTATCGCCGGCATCATGGTCCGCCGGCTGCGGCATCCGTCAATACTCAAGAGCCCACACCGGAATTCTCTGCTGTTGCGGGCGGGGCTCATGCTTTCGGCGTGGATGGCCTATTATTCAGCTGCACGCCATCTTGGTCTCGCCGAGATCACGACAATGTATTTCTCAGCGCCCATCATGGTCGTGGTGCTGTCGATCTTCATTCTCAAGGAAAATGTCGGGCCGATGCGCTGGCTCGCCTGCGTCGGCGGGTTCGCCGGCGTGCTGCTTGCCGCCAATCCTGCAGAAGCGCCAAGCCTTGTGCCGGCGGGGATGGTCATCTTCGCAGGCTTCTGCTGGGCGTGGAGCACCGTCCTGGTTCGTCTTGTCAGCCGCACTGAAAGCACGCTGAACCAGATGATGGCAACAAGCTTCCTGTTCGTTGTCGCCTGCGGCGCGATGCTGCCATGGCTGTGGAAGACGCCGGATCTTTTCGGTTGGGCATTGATGGTCGGTCTCGGCATTGTCGCTGCAGCCGGCCAGTATCTGCTCTATGAGGGCTTCCGCCATGCCCCCGCATCAACGCTTGCGCCGATGGAATATAGCGGCCTCGTCTGGGCCTTTCTGTACGGTTATCTGATCTGGTCGGAAGTCCCGACGGTCAATGTCGTAGCAGGCGCAGTCCTGATCGTCGCCTCCAGCCTCATGCTTGTATGGTGGGAGCGCCGACAGGTGCTATCGGCCCGCCGCCTGACGGCATAGATCATAGCCACGCTGTCAGTCGGAAGGATCTGCGCGCCTGCCTCTGGCCATGCGCGTGTCTGGACAAACAGACCTCAGGCTACTTTCGACCCTCTGCATCAGCACGGTCAATCGCCGGTCGCAATCATCTTTGTGCCGTCAGGCTGGCTTTCGGAGACCTTGCAGGTGCGGCGCGATCAACGCAATTCGAGAGCAATTGCATGACCGGCATAATACCAGTATAGCTCCAGACGGCGATTTCCAAGAATCTTTTGGCAATCGATCTGTTACGGGGACAGGCATGCCAGGTATCAGCTTGATCGAACTTGTAGCCAAGGAACTGGGCCTGACGGCGCCCGATGTGCCGCTTTACAAGCGGCTCAAATCGGCCATTGAAGCTGCCATTCGCTCCAATGCTGTGAAGGCCGGCGCCGTTCTGCCGGGAGAGCGGGTTCTTGCCGAGAGCCTGTCCCTCTCGCGCGTGACGGTTCGCAAAGCCTTGGCATTGCTTGAAGAAGAGGGCCTTCTCAATCGCCGACACGGCTTCAAGACGGAGGTCGGATCGCGCGTCGAGAAGTCGATGTCGACCTTGACGAGTTTTTCGGAAGACATTCGCGCTCGCGGCATGGTGGCCGGATGTGTGTGGATTTCCAAACACATAAGCCGACCTTCGCCAACGGAGATGATGGCGCTCGGGCTGTCAGCCAATGCAAATGTGATCCGCATGAAACGCGTTCGCACAGCGGATGGCGCACCGATCGCGGTCGAAACGTCAACCGTGCCGACGCGCTTTCTTCCCTCGCCCGATCTGGTCTGGGATTCACTTTACGAAGCGCTTGCGGCGCGTGGTTTCATGCCGCAACGGGCAATCCAGCGCATGCGTTCGAGAGCAGCAACCAGCGAAGATGCGCGCCATCTTCATTGCGAGGTGGGTGCACCACTCTTGATGACCGAAAGACGGTGCTTCCTGCCTGACGAGCAGATCGTGGAATACTGCGAGACACGCTACAAAGGTGACGTCTACGACTTCGTCTTCGAGCTTCAGCGATAAGACCAGATACAAACTGGTTGTAATCTGGTATTTTCCTTTTATCGTGATGCCGAAATGGAGTGTCACGAGTGCAACGGGAAGACATCAGGAATAGCCTTATCGTATCCTGCCAGCCGGTTCCCGGCGGACCGATGGATCGTGCCGATTTCGTCGCTGGCTTTGCAAAAGCGGCAGTGAACGCCGGCGCCAAGGCACTGAGGATCGAGTCGGTTGCCTATGTGAAAGCTGTTCGCCCCGTCGTTTCCGCTCCGATAGTCGGCATCGTGAAGAGGGATCTTCCATCCAGTCCGGTCCGCATTACACCTTTCGTTTCCGACGCCGAGGCGCTTGCCGATGCCGGTGCCGACGTCATCGCCTTTGACGCGACGGATCGGCCTCGCCCGGCTTCGATAGAAGAACTTGTCCGCATCATCAAGGCGAGGGGCAAGCTGACGATGGCGGACTGCTCCTCTCTCGACGACGCCAGGCGGGCTCTTGACGCGGGCGTCGATTTCGTTGGCACGACACTCTCGGGCTATGTTGGCGGACCGGAACCCGTGGACCCGGACATTGAGCTCATCACGGCAATGCGACAGCTCACGCCCTATGTCATCGCCGAAGGTCGCATCCGTTCGCCGGAGCAGGCTCTGGCGGCCGCGCAAGCGGGGGCGTTTGCGGTCGTCGTTGGTTCTGCCATTACCCGCACCGAGCATGTGACCTCATGGTTCAATGAGGCGATCGCCAAGGCCTACAATAGCGCAAACCGCGAAACCGTCCTCTCCATCGACATTGGCGGCACCAAGACGATGGCAGCACTCGTCAGCGGCAGTAACGTTCTGGAAGAGATCGTCGTTCCGACCGCGCGCGACGCTGGACCGGACGCCTGGCTTTTAAAGGTGGCCGAAAGCACCGCAAATTGGCGGAACCGATACGAACGGATCGGGGTTGCAGTGACCGGCTTCATCGAAGGCGGTAACTGGTCGGCGCTCAATCCGGCGACCCTTGCCATTCCCGATCGCTACCCTCTTGTCGATCGCGTCGCCGCTCTGTTTGGCAAGCCAGCTTTTGCCGTCAACGATGCACAGGCCGCAGCCTGGGGCGAGTACAGGTTCGGGGCGGGGTCCGGTGATGATCTGGTCTTTCTGACGATCTCGACCGGTATCGGAGGAGGGGTTGTCGTCAACGGCAAGCCGCTGTCAGGGCTTGCCGGCCACTTTGGCCTGATCCGCTCGCCATCGCAGGGGCAGGCGCCTTTCGAAGATCAGACGTCCGGCAGATGGATTGCGAGCGAGGCCCTGAAGGCCGGCCACCCGATCGACGCCGTCGAGGTTTTTGAGCGCGCGCGCAAGGGTGAAACGTGGGCAGCCGATATCATGTCCCTTTCGGCCCATCGCGCCGCAACGCTCTGCCGGGATATCCAGCTGATGTTTGATCCCGATGTGATCGTGATCGGCGGCGGCATCGGCCTGGCTGAAGGCTATCTCGATCTGATGCGCAGCCATCTGTCTGGCATGTCGCCTCGGCTCACTCCGCGTCTGGTGGCTGCAAAGCTCGGCCGCCGCGCCGGTATCATTGGCGCTGCAGATCTTGCTGGTGAGGGCAAGTAGCGGCGAGCGACTGGCATGAAACCTGATAAAAGAAAGGGAACGACGATGAAATTCAAAACCAGGTCTCTTCCGGCACTGGCTGCGCTCCTTGCGAGCGTTGCACTGCCGGGTATGGCAAACGCGACTGTAACGGTGCTCGGCTGGCCAGGCGGCTCGGAGGAAACCGCACTTAGAGCTACGGTTGAAGCCTACAATGCTAAGGCCGGCATCAGCGACGCCGACAAGGTGCAGCTGCTGTTCTTCAATCGCGATGGCTTCTTCGACAAGCTGCAGGCCGATATGGCCGCCGGCTCGGATGCTTTCGACGTCAATCTGGTTGCCACTTACTCGATCGGCCGTTACGCGCCTTATATGGAGCCTGTCGAACTGGGTTCGGACGCCGCAAAGGTGTTTGGTCCATCCGTCCTCAAGACGATGCAGTTCGATGGCAAGCAGTATGGCGTGCCGACAGACCTCTCCCTGCACTTCATGTACTACCGCAAGGATCTCATCGACGCCCTGATGAAGGACGAGGCGGCAAAGAAGACCTACGGGGAAATCGCCCAGAAGTACCTCGGCAAGGAACTCCAGCC
The DNA here is from genome assembly GCF_000377185.1 of Rhizobium sp. 42MFCr.1. Taxonomy (NCBI): domain Bacteria; kingdom Pseudomonadati; phylum Pseudomonadota; class Alphaproteobacteria; order Hyphomicrobiales; family Rhizobiaceae; genus Rhizobium; species Rhizobium sp. 42MFCr.1. Next base: position 69,375 of record NZ_KB897825.1, on the reverse strand, counting down.
GAAGGATCCCGACAGCTGGACCTGGGACGATTGGGCAGCAACCGCGCTCTATTTCAGCAAGCAGGCGAATTCGGCAAGTCGCGTGCGCTACGGCACTGTCCTGCAGATGAAGAACCTGCTTTTCAACATGATGGTCTTCCAATCCCTGCCACGCTCCTATGGCGGCGACTGGATGGACAAGGACGGCAAGATCACGGTCGATTCCGATGCGTACAAAACCGGTCTCGAGCTCTACAAGAAGCTCTATGATGCAGGCGCTTCCCCGAAGGATTCGCTGAGCTACGAGTACGCCGAGACCAATGCCGCCTATGGCTCGGGCCAGGCTGCAACTGCGCTGCAATGGAATGCAGCAGCGGCCGATCTGACCAACGCTGAAAAGTCGCCGGCCGTTGCCGGAGTGACCGGCATCGTCGCGCCGCCCGCTGGCCCCGACGGCCGCGCGGATCACATCCACGGCCTCGGGCTTGGCCTAAACAAGAATGCCAAGAACAAGGAAGGTGCGACCAAGTTCCTGAAATGGCTGGCAAGCGAGGACGCCGCACTTCTCTATGCCAAAAGCGGTGGTTCTCCGGCCCTTTCGCCCGAAGTCGTCGCCAAGGTCGCCAGCGAGCGTCCTGATCTCGTCAAACTCGGCGAATTCGCGAGCAAGTATGGCTATGTGATGAACGGCGCCACCTCCGCCAATGCCTTGTCGGTCTATGAACTTCAGGCAAAGGAATTCACGGGCTACTGGGCGGGCCAACAGGGCCTCGACGACGCGCTTGCCCATGTGAAGACGGGCATGCAGGATCTACTGAAGAAGTAGGACGAACCCGGCGTCAGGTTTCGCCTGGCGCCGGCACACCCGGCGGACCATAATGGCTATTGTAAAACGTGCCGAAGGCAGAGCTTATCTCGCACCGCTTGTGGCATTCCTGCTTCTCTTTCTGGGCTTTCCTGCGCTCGTCAACCTCATCTACTCGGTCTCTACTGTCAGCTTCGAGAACCTGCGCAGTCCGAGCCTCAGCGGGCTTGGCAACTACGCGTCAGTGCTGGCAGACCGAGAGTTCTGGCAGGCTGTATCTTTCTCGATGCGCTTCGGCATCCTGACAGCGCTTGCCGAATGCCTGATCGGCCTCTTTCTTGCGATCTTCCTTGCGCCACTGCTTGCGAAGCGATCGTTTCTGATGGCGCCGTTGATGCTGCCATTGATGGTCGCTCCCGCCATGATCGGCCTGATGTATCGGCTTGTGCTGCACGAGTTTGCCGGACCGGTGCCCTATTACCTTTTCCTGTGGTTCGGTGACAGCCCGGCCTTCCTCGACATCAATAATGCCTTTCGCACGCTGATCGTCGTCGAAACGCTGCAGTGGACGCCGTTCGCCTTTTTGCTCTTCTACATGGCTTACGTGGCGATACCGCTCGATGTGAGGGAGGCTGCTGAGCTCGACGGCGCCCCGTGGTTCAAGATCCTGTGGTGGATCGAACTGCCGCTGATGCTTCCCACACTCGTCATCGCCTTCTTCATCCGCTTCATCGATGGCTTTCGCGTGTTCGACAACGTTTATGCGCTGACCGGCAGTGGTGCCGGGGGATCAACAACATCGCTTTCGATCTACATCTACCAGGCCTTTTTCAAGGAGGGCGCCATCGGCAAAGCGGTTGCGGCATCCGTCATGCTGTTCGTCGCCTCGCTTGCGGTGCTCTATGGTCTCAACTGGCTTGCCGGTCGCAGGAGGAGATAGCGATGCTGAACACTGCTCGTTGGCTCGTCTTTGCGATTGCTACGCTCGCAATGAACTTTCCGGTCATCGTTACACTCGTCACCTCGTTGAAGAGCGCGAGTGAACTGTCAATCAATCCCGGTCTCTGGATAAGCCAGCCGACACTTGAGAACTACCTTCGGGTTCTGACACACACGGATCGGTTCAACATTTACTCGTATCTCTTCAACAGTACGATTGCCTCGCTCATCGGAACGAGCCTTGCGATCCTTCTGGCCTTCCCGGCTGCCTATGCCATTGCTCGAAGCGAGGCGGGCAAGCGCACCCTGTTGCCTGTAATCATCAACCTGCGAGCCGTGCCACTGATCATTTTCGCGATCCCGCTTTATATGATGTATCAATGGCTTGGCCTCCTGGATACTCGGCTTGGGCTGGGCCTGATCTTGACGATTGTCAATACGCCACTTGCGCTGGTCATCATGGTCAACACCATTTCCGACGTACCCCTGGAACTTGACGAGGCAGCGAAGGTGGACGGTGCCAGCTCCTGGCAAGTAATGGTAATGATCATCAGGCCCGTCGTCAGGCCGGCATTGGTGACCACCTTCATCTTCGGCTTCATCACCGCCTGGAACGAGTTCCTGTTTGGCCTCATGCTGACGACCAGCCAGGCCGTTCCAATGACCGTCGGCGCCTCCTTCTTCTTTGCCGCCAGCGGAGGCGGGGTGCAGTGGGGAACCGCATCGGCCGTCATGATGCTCGGCGCGCTGCCGCCTGCGGTGCTCGGTCTCGTCATGTACAGGCAGATTTCCGGCTCAATGACCGCTGGCGCCGTGAAGGGGTAGGGACACCTGCAAGCCCCCAAGATCTCTTCCGAAACCCGGATGAATCTTGTCGATCAGCGTTTGCTAATATAACTTTGCAGGGTTGGCAACGAAGGAGCCGGGCCATGCTGAGACTATCTCTTGTCGCCTCCGCCCTGCTGTCATTATCCGTGCTCAGCGCTTTCGGTGACAGCCCCTGGTATCGGATGGTTCCGGTACCAAATGCGCCAGGCTGCAACGTTCTTGCCGACCCGGGCGGCCGGCCCATTTTGCAACGTTACGAAAAAGGCGGCACGCGCATGTATGGCATCGGTGGCAAGGCATGCCCGGAAAAATTCCCGGGAATAGACTCCGCCAAGATTTCGATCGCGCGGTCGATCACGACAGACGGGAATTTTGCGCGTATCACAACAAGGACACGCAAGTTGGTGGTCACCCGCGCGGGCACCGGCAGCAACTATCAGTTCGCTGTCAACAAGCTGGACGTGCCGAGATAGGCGGGGCCGGCGGTTTGCCCGGCAGACTCAATATTCTCAGGTTGGGCGGCGATCCCGGCATTAAAGACTTGCCTTCCGCTCGCAAACATGGCGCAGGTCGGCGACGAATTAGGCGCACCTAAAGCCGATCTCACATAACCACAGGCGAAAGTGAGCCGATTGAAAACAACAGATCTGGATTAGCCGACTGGCACAAATACAAATTAATAGAAACCCATTCGAAAAATACAATCTGTGCTGCGTATTACGAAACTATACTTTCCGTGCTTCGATATATATTCTGGAATTGTCTCAACGTTACGCAATAAGGCGTATCTGAGGATAATTGTTGGACACGTTTAACCCATGCTAACTATACGGCAGGGTTGAGGGTGTGCTTCATGACCATTCCAGTCGAACAGAACTGGGGCCCGCATCTTTCCGTCAAGAGCGACCGGAAATGGTTCGGCCTCCACAGCATAGCGATTACCTGCATCGCAGCAGCGTTCGATTTTGTCGTCCTCCTTGCGGCAAGCGCCGCAGGGCATTTGTTCTATGAGCAGATGACCTACGGCACCCTGGCTGACCCGTTGCGCTACATCGGGATCGGTTTGCTTGTGGCAACGGTTTTCGTACTGGCGATGTTCAGCGTCCACGCCTATCGATCGAGCGAGATGTTCTCCTTCCGTCGCCAGTTGTTACTGATCGTCGCGTTTCTCCCGGCCGCCCTATTCTTCCTTCTCGCCGTCATCCTGTTCCTCAAGATCGACCTGGCGATATCGCTGGGTTCAATCGTCACAAGTGCGGCCCTCTCTTTCAGCGGACTGGTGGCTTTGCGCTTGCTCTGGTATCGCCACCTTAGCAGGGCGATCGCGCGCGCCGCGTTCCGCACCCGCCGGGTCCTGCTTGTTTGCCCAGGCACGATGTCGACGGAACCGGTCGTTCAACGTGCCGCCCTCAGCGGTCTCTCCGTAGAGCATACGATGCGAATTTCCGACGGTGATCATTCGCTGGCTTCAACGAGCGACGCTTATGTGAAGAGCGGCATAGGCGAAGTCGACGAGGTCTTGGTTGCCTGGAGCGACTACGGCAATTTGCGGGCACTCGAGGAGTGTCTGAACACCCTGCGCCAGTTCTGTGTGCCGGTAAACGTCATGTTCGGCGGAGTGGTCGGTGATGTCGTCGAGGGCTTCGCGCAGACTGTCGGAGAACGGCGCGTATTTCAGACACACCGCCCACCGCTCGAGCTTTACGAGCGCGGGCTGAAGAGAGCGTTCGATATCGCCTTCTCGATCGCGGCGCTGGTGGTCATGTTCCCGATCTGCGCTGCGGTTGCCGTCGCCATCAAGCTCGACAGTCCGGGACCGATTTTCTTCGTGCAGTCCCGAAAAGGATATAATGGCCGGACGTTTCGCATCCTCAAGTTTCGCAGCATGTCTGTCATGGAAAATGCCGCCGACGTGCGTCAGGCGACACGCAATGATCCTCGCGTGACCCGCGTTGGCGGCTTCATTCGATCAACGAGCCTGGATGAACTCCCTCAATTCTGGAACGTCCTTCAAGGTGACATGTCGGTGGTTGGCCCGCGTCCGCATGCGTTGGCGCACGATGACCTTTACGGATCGCTTATTGCCCAATACGCATCCCGCCGCCACGTCAAGCCGGGCCTGACAGGCTGGGCCCAGATCAACGGATGCCGAGGCGAAACCCCGACCGTGGATCGCATGGCTGACCGTGTTCGTCACGACATCTGGTACATCAATAACTGGTCGCTGTGGCTCGATTTGAAAATAGTCTTCATGACGATGGGCACCGTGATTGGCCGCCACAACGCCTATTAGCTCGTCATCGTTTGCAAGTGTTTGCAAGGTGCGTACGCGATACGTCCGTTTCGCCCACGGCTTTCCTGCACACTCCGATTCTGCGCAATTCCTCTACAGATGAAGGACGTCTATTGGCCTGAGAACGAGCGTACAGTCATACAGTCATCTGAATGACACCTCGCTGAGTATTTGCTGGCGATCGGTGTGATGCGTGGTTTTTAACGAAAGGACGGTCTTTGTCCCAAAATCCCGAAGGATTGCGGATGCACGGTGTTATTGAGACTTTCGCTTTCTTCACATAGTTGTAGTTTGCGCTTCCTCGCAAACCGGTGACGACAGGATGTCCGACGTGTCCGACCAAATTGCCATTGGGCTGACCTTCGTCGTCGTTGCCCAAGCAATCGCATGGGTACTGCTTGTCTTCATCCTCTTCGTGACGATCGCTCCCATAAGGCTGCGTCCGCGAACGATCACTCACGTCAATGTCGACAGGAGCCTCGCTTTCGCGGCGATGGCCTTCTTTTTTGTGCTTGGCTATTCGCAGTCTCCGGTGCTGATTACGATCAGTTGCATTGTTGGCGCCGGCCTTTCGGAATTACTTCAACTGCTGTCGCCGTCACGACACGCGCGACTGCCAGACGCCATGGCGAAATCCGTCGGAGCCGCCGCCGGCGCTTTGGCAGCGATAGTAACGCTGTCGACCGCTGCCTGAGCAAGAATTGACGCTACGGCTGCGGGTTGCAATCGCGCTTTCCGGAAACGTTTTTGTATGGCAGATAGGGACCTGACGCGTTCAATCCGGGAGGAAGATTGCCGCAAATGAAGGGAATTCGCCAACTCGCCAAGCATCTCGACATTTCGATCGGGACCGTTTCGCGTGCGCTGAACGACAGGCCCGACGTCAACGAGGAGACCCGCAAGCGCGTGCTCGCGGCGGCAGAGGAGCTGGGTTATGTGGCGAACCAGTCCGGCCGGAGCCTCCGACAGGGCACGACCAATGTCATCGGCCTGATGATCGAGTCCAGCAAGGAAACGGTCGAAAACAGCGACAACTTCTTCCTCGGCGTTACTGGTGGCCTGCAGAGTGTGCTGTCCCGTCACAAACTTGATCTGTTGATGTTGCCGTGCCCAAACGACGAGGATCCGCATGAATACCTCAAGCGCATGGTCGCGCGACGCATCGTCGATGCGATGATCATCTCGGCGACGCAGCGGGTCGACAAGCGCATCGATCTTCTGGTGAAGGCCAAGATCCCCTTCGTCGCACTTGGCCGCAGCACGTCCGGCGGAAGCCATCCCTGGATCGATCTGGACTTCGAGGGCGTTGCAGCCTGCGCTGTCGATCGTCTCGTGTCGAAGGGACATCGCCGTATCGCAATCGCGGCGCCATCCAACGACATCAATCTCGGCTATATTTTCGTAGATGCCTATCGCCAATCACTGGAGCGCCACGGCATAGCCTATGATCCGTCGCTGGTGATCCGCGTCAAATCGAGCGAGCAGGGCGGCTATCAGGCCGGTCATGAGATGCTACGGCTCGACAGCAAGCCGACGGCCATCATTCTGATCTACGAGTTGATGGCGATTGGTCTCTACCGGCGCATGAACGAGGCGGGCATCGTTCCTGGTCGAGATCTGGCCGTTATCGGCTTTCGTGAGGAACCTCGCGGAAAATTTCTGCAGCCATCGCTAACCTGCTTCCGCATGTCACTGCGCGATCTCGGCGTCGAGCTCGCCGAGACCTTGCTCGCGACGATGCCGGCTTACGCCGAGCATTATCCCAGGGGTGCCCGCAACACGATCTGGCCCCTTGAGCTCGTCCCGGGCGAGAGCGACGCCTTTTCGCTGGAGGCATAGTCTCCAGTGTGGTCGGAAGGCCCTGCTCATCGCTTTCCAGTGCAGGCGGTATTTGCCACCGCGTATCGGCTTGGTTGGCCCCTAGTGGTTCGAGCCCTGCAAAGCCCTTCCGAAAAAATAAAAAAATCTTCACAAACGCTCTTGCGGTTTTCCCACGATCCGCATAAATCACGGCCACCGACGCGGCGGACCAAACGGGACCGATTTCGCGAGGGCGATTAGCTCAGTTGGTAGAGCGCCTCGTTTACACCGAGGATGTCGGGAGTTCGAGTCTCTCATCGCCCACCATTCTTTTCCCTTACGTTTCAAAACCTAAGTGATATCAATGGCTACCTGACACCCGAGTCGTGTACACGGGTGACGTACATGGTGCATTTGATCACGAATCCGACCACAGGCCCGAACGGCGCCTACTACTACGTCAAGCGAGTTCCTAGAGACCTGATCGCCAAGATTGGCAAAGAGCGCTACTCGATTTCCCTCCGAACTAAAGACCCAAGAGAGGCCAAACGCCTGTGGGGGAAATGGACGTTCAGAAGGATAGAGAGTTCAGGGCGCTACGCGAAGGACCACAGCCGCCGGCCTTCAAGGTATCGTGGGCCTTGCGGGGCTGGCCTCATTTACCGCGGCGAAATCAGTCAGATTTTTTCCGTGCTGCGGTGCAGCACGCATTTATCTAAAGCCCTAGGTTTGCAGGTGTTTTCCGCAGCATTTCACACTGTTTGAACCACTATTGACACCAAGAAACGTTTCCGCTTAGTATCGTAAACGTTTACGGGATGCGTTTCGGGAGGAAAACCGGAAACGATCCACCGGAGGAAATCGTGATTTTGAATGCCGTTCTATGCGGGTGCGGAGCCATGTCCAAAGGCTGGTTGCGCGCCATCAAGGAAACCCCGGCTCTTGCAGCCGCGATCGAGGTCAAGGGCCTCGTCGATGTCAATCCGGCAGCCGCTGAAGCACTTGCCGCCGAGTTCAGTCTTGAGGGCGCTGTCATCGGCAGCGATCTTGCCGACGTCATCGCCAGGACCAAGGCCGACATCGTATTCGACGTCGTCATACCGACAGCCCGTTTCAATGTCGTCTCGACGGCGCTGAAGGGAGGTTGCCATGTTCTCAGCGAAAAGCCGATGGCGACCTCGCTTGCAGAAGGAGCCGCGCTGATCGATCTTGCCGCCGAGACCGGCAAGATACACGCCATCATCCAGAACCGCCGCTTCATCTCAGGTGTGCGCCGCATGCGCCGCTTCGTCGAAAGCGGGGCAATTGGTGACCTGACCGCCATCCATTGCGACTTCTTCCTCGGGCCGCATTTCGGCGGTTTTCGCGAGGAGATGGACAATGTGCTTCTGCTCGACATGGCAATCCATACCTTCGACGCGGCACGCTATGTCGCTGACAAGAAGCCACTTGCCGTCTATTGCGTCGAACGCAATCCGACCGGATCCTGGTACAAGCACGGCGCATCCGCCAATGCCACCTTCGAATTTTCCGACGACGTCGTCTTCACCTATCGCGGCTCCTGGTGCGCTGAAGGTGAGCGCACGAGCTGGGAAAGCGAATGGCGTCTCGTCGGCTCGAAGGGCATGCTGACCTGGGATGGCGGCGATACATTCAATGCAGCTGTCGCCGGCAAGGATCCCGGCCTCCTGCACGGCTTTACGCCCGTAAACGTTCCCGAGCCCGCGCACGAAGAAGAAACGCACGGCCATGCCAGCGTCATTGCAAGCTTCGTCGAGGCGATCAAGACAGGCAAGCGGCCCGAAACCGCAAGCTCCGACAATATCCGAAGCCTCGCCATGGTCTTCGGCGCGATCGAAAGTGCCAAGACCGGCAAGCGCATTGAAATTTCAGCATAAGGAAAAGCGATTGTGAGCAACCCCGCCAAGTCCATTCGTATCGGCACCATGGTCAGCGCCTCCAAGGGCGGCGCCGACAAGCGCATCGGCCAGATTGCCGATATGGGCTTTGAAAGCTTCGAGCCCTTCTTCTGGCAGACGACCAACGGCCAGGATCTGGCCGAACTCGGCAAACGCTCGCGCGACGCCATCGGTGACCGTGACATCACGATCTCGACGCTCGGCATGTTCGGCAATCCGCTGGAAACGACCGACATCGACCTGCAGACGCTGCAGGGCTGGAAGGATTGCATCGACAATGCGCACCATTTCGGCGCAAACTGCATTGCGGGCTTTACCGGTCGAATCCGCAACAAGCCGCTGACCGACAGCCTGCCGCGCTATAAGGAAATCTGGAGCGAGCTTTCAAAGCGCGCCGCCGACAAGGGCGTCAAGATCGCGTTCGAAAACTGCGCCATGGACGGCAACTGGGCGACCGGCGACTGGAACATCGCGCACAACCCGGATGCCTGGGAACTGATCTTCAACGAAACGCCGGACGATCATATCGGCCTTGAGTGGGAGCCCTGCCATCAGATGGTCTATCTGATCGAGCCGCTGCCGCAGATCCGCAAGTGGGCCAAGAAGATCTTCCACGTGCACGGCAAGGACGCGACGATCCGCTGGGACGTCATCAAGGAACATGGCATTTTCGGCAAGGAGAAATTCGTCTTCATGCGTACGCCGGGCTTCGGCGACAGCAACTGGACGGACATCATTTCCGAATTGCGGCTTGCCGGCTGGTCCGGTTCGATCGATATCGAAGGCTGGCACGACCCGGTTTATCGCGACGCGCTGGAAATGACCGGTCAGGTCTATGCGCTCAACCATCTCAAGCATGCCCGGGGCGCCGATTTCGTCGTCGATCCGGTTTGATGACATCGCGGCCGGCGAGGAGGAATCGCCGGCTTCCGACAGGATAACCACAAAGGAGGAGAACTATGGGTATCCGCAAGTTTGCAATGATCGGCGCCTTGGCGCTGGCAGGCGTTTCTCTCTTCGGCCTGGCCGCCAAGGCCGAAGACGTCACCTTGACCCTCTGGTCGCTGGACAAGGACATCCAGCCGGCGCCGAACCTCGTCAAGGAATTCAACGCCCAGAACAATGGCATCAAGATCGAATATCGTCTGATCCAGTTCGATGATGTCGTCACCGAGGCCATGCGCGCCTATGCCACGGGCCAGGCCCCTGACATCATCGCCGTCGACAACCCCGAGCACGCGATGTTCTCTTCGCGCGGGGCCTTCCTCGACATTACCGACATGATCAAGGGATCGTCGGTCATCAAGCCGGAAAACTACTTCCCAGGTCCGCTGAAGTCGGTCGAATGGGACGGCAAGTACTACGGCGTGCCGAAGGCGACCAACACGATCGCGCTCTACTACAACAAGGACATGTTCAAGGCGAAGGGCCTCGACCCGAACAAGCCGCCGCAGACCTGGGACGAGCTTGTCGAGGATGCCCGCAAGCTGACCGACCCTGCCAAGAACGTCTATGGTCTCGCCTTCTCGGCCAAGGCAAACGAGGAAGGCACCTTCCAGTTCCTTCCCTGGGCCCAGATGGCGGGCGGCGGTTATCAGAACATCAATGCCGAAGGCGCGGTCAAGGCGCTTGAAACCTGGAAGACGATCATGGACGAGAAGCTTGCTTCTCCGGACACGTTGACGCGCGGCCAGTGGGATTCGACCGGCACCTTCAACTCCGGCAATGCCGCGATGGCGATCTCCGGTCCTTGGGAACTCGACCGAATGACCAAGGAGGCGAAGTTCGACTGGGGCGTTGCCCTGCTTCCGGTTCCGAAGGAAGGCGCTGAGCGTTCCTCGGCAATGGGCGACTTCAACTGGGCTATTTTCTCCAGCACGAAGCATCCGGCCGAAGCCTTCAAGGCACTGGAGTTCTTTGCCTCAAAGGACGACAAGATGTTCAAGAACTACGGCCAGCTTCCGGCCCGTTCCGACATCACCATCCCGGAAACCGGCGAGAAGCTCAAGGATGAGGCGCTGAAGGTCTTCATCGAACAGCTGAAGTACGCCAAGCCTCGCGGCCCGAATCCGCAATGGCCGAAGATCTCCAAGGCGATCCAGGACGCGATCCAGGCTGCCCTGACCGGCCAGATGAGCCCGAAGGACGCGCTCGATCAGGCTGCCGACAAGATCAAGGCCGTGCTCGGTTAATCCACTCTGCATAACCGGATGGCTTTCGGGCCATCCCTACCATTTCCTCCCGGCAGGGGCTGTCTTGCAGCGCAAGCTTCAGGCAGCCCCGTTCGGAGTATTGGAGGATCGATGAAACGGATTCTTTCAAGCGTCAGGGACGGCCGCGGCTTCGATATCACGCTGGTCGCCTTTCCGCTGGCCTTCCTGTTCCTGATGGCGGGACTGCCGCTCATCTACAATGTGGTGATGAGCTTCCAGGAGGTTGACATGTTCAGCCTCGGAACCTTCTCGCGTCCCTTCGTTGGCTTCAAGAACTATACCGATCTCTTTGCCCAGCCGGAAACCTGGCCGATCCTCGGCAACACGGTGATCTTCGTCGTCGGCTCGATCGCAGGTCAGTTTCTGATCGGATTTGGCCTGGCGCTGTTCTTCTGGGTCAATTTCCCCGGCGCCTCATGGCTGCGCGGCCTGTTTCTCGTCTCCTGGGTCATGCCCGGCCTTGTCGTCGGAGCGATCTGGAACTGGATTCTCTCGGGCGATTTCGGCGTCCTCAACTTCATCCTGAAGGAGAGCGGCATCATTAGTAGCAACATCTTCTGGCGCTCCGATCCGCATTTTTCGCTCTATGCGGTCATCATCGCCAATGTCTGGCTGGGGACTGCCTTCAACATGATCCTGCTGTCGGTCGGCCTGTCCGGCATCCCCGGTGACCTCTATGAAGCCGCCGAACTCGACGGTGCCAATGCCTGGCAACGCTTCTGGACGATCACGCTGCCGATGATGCGTTCCACGATCGGCGCCATCATCGCACTTGGGCTTATCTTCACGCTGCAGCAGTTCGATCTCTTTGCCGCCATCACCTCGGGCGGCCCGAACAACTCATCCAACGTCACACAGTACTGGGCCTGGGACCTGTCCTTCCGCCAGTATGATTTCGCCAAGGGCGCGACCATCTCCGTCATCATGATCATCTTCGTCATGTTCGCCTCGGTCGTCTATGTCCGCTCCACACGTCATGAGGTGCGCGGATGAGCGATACGACACGCAACCGCCTTATGCTCGTGATCGCCATCCTCATGGCGGCGATCTATCTGTTCCCGCTCTACTGGATGTACATCACGGCCCTCAAGGGCGGGTCCGAGATGTTCGCAACGCCCCCGAGCTTCTGGCCGGGCGACCCGCAATGGGGAACCTTCGGCTATGTCTGGGAAAGCCGCGGCATGGGCCGGTATCTCTGGAACTCGCTGGTCATCGCCGTCGGCGCCGTTACCCTGATCACCGTTCTCGGCGTCGGCTGCGCCTATGTTCTGGCGCGCTACCGCAACGTCTGGGTCGATATCGGTCTGTTCATGATCCTGATGCTGCAGGTCCTGCCGGCATCGTTGATGGTGACCCCGATCTTCGTCGGCTTCTCGCAACTGGGCATGCTCGACTATCCGCGCCTTGCCGTCATCATCGCGATCGCCGCCAAGAGCATGCCCTTCTTCGTCGTCCTGGTGCGCGCCACCTTCATGGCTGTGCCGATGGAACTCGAGGAGGCCGCGCTCGTCGATGGCAACAGCCGCGTCGGTGCCTTCTTCAGTATCGTGCTGCCGCTTGCCCGCAATGGCATCCTCGTCAGCGCCATCCTCATCTTCATGCAGGCCTTCGGTGAGTTCGTCTACTCGAAGTCGATGATCCAGGCTGCCGAGCTTCAGCCGGCGAGTGTCGGTCTCAACTCCTTCATGGGGCCGAACACCAACGAGTGGAACAACATCATGGCCTACGCCACGATGTATGTGACGCCGATCCTCGCCATCTTCGTTCTCTTGCAGCGCCGCATCGTATCCGGCCTCACCTCTGGAGCCCTCAAATGACCAATCAGATCGAGCTCAGCGGCGTCAACAAGCACTACGGCGCGTTTCATGCCCTGAAGAACATCAACCTGTCGATCGCAAAGGGCACCTTTGTTGCACTCGTCGGTCCGTCCGGCTGTGGCAAGTCCACACTGCTTCGTTCGCTCGCAGGCCTTGAGAGTATCTCTGAGGGTGAGTTGAAGATCGCCGGCGAGTTGATGAACAACGTGCCGCCGCGCAAGCGCGATGTCGCCATGGTCTTCCAGTCCTACGCGCTCTATCCGCACATGACCGTGGAGGAGAACCTGACCTACAGCCTGCGCATTCGCGGCGTCGCCAAGGCGCAAGCCAAAAAGGCGGCGGAGGAGGTCGCTGCTACAACTGGCTTGTCGCATCTGTTGAAGCGTTACCCGCGCGAGCTTTCCGGCGGCCAGCGCCAGCGCGTTGCAATGAGCCGCGCCATCATCCGCCATCCGAAAGCATTCCTGTTCGATGAGCCCCTCTCCAACCTCGATGCCGCACTGCGTGTTCACATGCGCAAGGAAATCCGGGCGCTGCACGACCGTCTGCATGCCACCTCGGTCTATGTCACCCACGACCAGATCGAGGCCATGACAATGGCCGACCATGTGGTCGTCATGCGCGAGGGCGTGATCGAGCAGCAAGGCAAGCCTCTCGATCTCTACGACAAGCCCGCCAACAAGTTCGTTGCAGGTTTCATCGGTTCACCGGCCATGAACTTCATCCCGGCGGTAGCAGGCGAAGACGGCAGGAGCCTGACCATCGATCTCGGCAGCGTGAAGCACAAGATCGCGATCGACCATCAGATCCAGCCGGGCCGCAAGGTGACTGCCGGCATTCGTCCCGAGCATATCGGCGTAACCGCACCCGGGCAGGGCACCTTCGATGTGCCTGTCGCGGTGGTGGAATCCACCGGCTCATCCACCTTCGTCACGGCGGCGACGACCCCCGAGCTGACGATCGTCGAGACGGGCCGCGGTACAGCACGCGCAGGCGAAACGGTCGGCGTGACCGTCGATCCATCGCAACTGCACCTCTTTGACCACGCGAGCGGCGTGCGCCTCTGAAGAACAAGGCGGCCGGAAAATTCCGGCCGCACACCAATCCTACCGCCCGCCTTCGATCTTGCGATGGCGCTGGTTTGTGCCGCCAGCCCCATAGGGATAGTCGGCCACATGCGGCTGGCTGACATCGCTAAGCTTCGTCATTTCTTCTTCTGAAAGCAGAAGCTTTGCAGCAGCGAGATTGTCTGCGAGCTGCTCGCTCGTCCGCGCTCCGAGAATGACGGATGTTACCACCGGTCGCGCCGCAGTCCAGGCAAGGGCGACCTGTGCCATGCTGACACCACGGGCCTTGGCGATCGCCTCTACCGTCTCGATGATCGCCCATGTCCTCTCCTGTGCATTCCGCTGGGCGTAAGATTCCATGCCGCGGCTCGGGTTTTCCCCGAGGCGGGTAGCACCGGTCGGCATCTGGTCGCGCCGGTACTTGCCCGTCAGCCAGCCGCCGCCGAGCGGCGACCACGGCAGTAGACCCATGCCGGCATCCTGGCATGCCGCGACGATTTCCAGTTCGATGTCGCGCACCAGCAGATTATACTGTGGTTGCAGCGTTACCGGACGAGTGTAGCCGCGTGCCTTGGCGATTTCGGTTGCCTTTGCGATCTGCCATCCGACATAGTTGGAGAAGCCGTAGTAGCCGATCTTTCCGGCAGAGACTGCGTCGTCGAGGAAGCGCAGCGTCTCCTCGATCGGGGTCAGTGCGTCCCATGCATGCATCTGATAGAGATCGATATGTTCGACGCCGAGGCGCAAAAGAGAGGCGTCGAGCGCCTGGTTCAGGTGGCGGCGCGAAAGGCCGATGTCGTTCGGACCTGACCCCATCGGAAACCGTCCCTTGGTCGCGATCACGGCTTGCTTTGCCTCGCTCGGGCGCGCCTTCAGCCAGCTTCCGATGATTTCCTCGGACTTGCCGGCACTGTAGACGTCGGCTGTGTCGATGAAGTTTCCGCCCCAGGCGAAGTAGTCGTCGAGCAGTTTGTGCGAGGCAGTTTCGTCGGCCTCTGCGCCGAACGTCATGGTGCCAAGGCAGTAAGCGGTTACAATTGCTCCACTATGGCCAAGCTTGCGGTAATCCATGGAAGATCCTCCTCTTCGAATAGTGACGTTGCTTGGAAGGCTTGATTTTAAGTCGCTGAACCGTTCGCCGTCGTCTCCTCAAGCACTGCAGGGGAGCACAGAAAGGGGCCTAATTAAACCGGGTATTGGTATCAACGGCTCACCTCGAGCTGTCCCGAAAACAAACTGGAATTGCCCCAACCGATTAAGTGACTGAATTCGTTTTCTGCGCATTTTCTTCTGTCGATCTCTTTTTTGTATGTACAATAATCTTGCCTTGCGGGATCAATTATCGTACATACATAATGTTAAAAGCCGGACTGATCGATGCGTTTCGAATGGGATGAAAGCAAGCGGGTAGCTAACCTGCATAAGCACGGCCTGGATTTTGCCGATGTCATTTTCTTCGACTGGGAAAGCGCGCTTGTCACCCCAACCCACAGCAATAGGTTCAAAGCAATCGGCTATTTCGAGGATGGCACCGCCGTCATCATCTATGGGCTACTTGGATCGGAGGCAGTTTCGATCATAAGCTTTCGTCCGGCCAGTGCGCGAGAAAGGGAGGCGTTCCAATGAAATATCCGGTGAAGAAGGAATTTCAACCCGGCAACGGCTATACCAAGCAAGACTGGGACGCCGTCGACAGCCCCGAATTGACAAATGAGGAAATTGCCGCGTTGCGCCCGGCCCGGCAGGTGTTGCCGTCGTCGTTTTTCGAGGAGGTTGATAAGGCCCGGAAAGCGAGAGGCAGGCCGCCGATGGCGCGGACCAAGAAATCCGTTACTATTCGGCTGGATGCAGACCTCGTCGAGCATTACAAGGCGAGGGGTGACCGCTGGCAAACGCAGATCAATAGCGACCTACGCAAGCTGTCGGGGTTGAAGTAGGCGACGCTGTCTGAGACAGCTTATTTGCCAGCGCCCCCACCGCACGCGATATTCTCCTCGCGATGCAAGGCCTTAAAGCGCTGCTACCGCTCCCGGCCTGCGATCCTGAGGAGGCTCGGCAATGCGACTTGTCCAGACGAATGTCACCCGCAGGATTCGGATCCCAGCCCCGATGAGAGCTCGACCATCGATGCCTTAATGGGGCGGCAGAAGGCTCTATAGGACGCCGCCCCTGTCGCCGGCTATCGGAAAATGACTGAGTTTCCTTTGGTTTAGCTATATCAAAACCATAAGATAACGCATTGTCTCTAGGAGTTTACGTCGCGTTGGGGCCTTCTAGCTGGCTCCCAACAAGCACGGCATCCGGAATATCGTCAAAGGACGCATAGTTCAGGTTATAGAGCCGCGAGTAGAGCTTGCGGTTTTTCATCAGCTGTTGGTGGTTACCGCTTTCGATCAGCTCGCCATTCTGCAGGACGATGATGCGGTCCGCCTCTCTGATCGTGGCGAGGCGGTGTGCGATGACCAGCCCTGTTCGGTTTTCGAGCAGCTTGACGAGCGCCTTCTGGATCAGCATCTCGGTATAGCTGTCGATATTGGCAGTTGCCTCGTCCAGTACCAGGATCTTGGCATCGGCGACCAGCGCACGGGCAAAGCTCAAAAGCTGGCGCTGGCCGAGCGAGAGATTGCCGCCGCGCTCGCCGAGCATGCTGTCATAGCCCTGCGGCAGGCGCATGATGAAGTCATGAGCTCCGACCGCCTTGGCCGCCTCGATGACCTGTTCGCGTGTCGCTTCCACCTTGTGATAGCGAATGTTGTCGAACACCGTGCCCGTAAACAGGAACGGCTCCTGGAGAACCATGGCGATCTGGTTACCGAGCGAATCCTGCGTCAGGTCGCGCACATCATGCCCACCGACCAGGACTTGTCCCTGCTGAACATCATAGAAGCGATGGATCAGCGACATGCAGCTCGACTTGCCGGAACCGGTTGGCCCGACAAGGGCCACGGTTTCGCCTGGGTTCACCTTGAAGCTCACATGCTTCAGGACCGGGTGCTTGGGATGATAGCCGAAAACCACGTCGCGGAACTCGACGGAGCCATCCATGTCGGCGGAAAGCTCCTTTGCGTCAGGCGCGTCCCTGATCTCGACTGGAACATCAAGAACCTCGGTCAGTCGTTGTCCGGAGGCCATGGCACGCTGCATGACCGAATATTGCAGCGTCAGCGAGCGAATGGGGTCGAAAAAGCGCTGGATGTAAAACAGGAAAGCGACGAGCACGCCGACATCGAGTGCCTGATTGAGAACGCGTGCACCGCCAACGACAATGACAAGTGCCATGGCAACGCCGGTCAGGGAATCCACGATCGGCACCATCACCTGGGCGTAGCGCGCTGCTGTCAGGTGCGTCTTCAGGTTTGCCCTGGCCTTGTCGTCATAGAGCGTGAAATTGACGCCCTGGCGATCCATGCTCTGGACGGCGCGCACGCCGTGGATGGCCTCGGCCAGCGCCCCTGCGGCAACGGAATTGGTCTCATGTGCTGCCATGAAGGACTTGCGCGCCAGCGGCAGCCAGAAGAGGCGAACGACAAACAGGATCGGCAGGACCGAGAGCGTCAGAAGACCGAGCTTGAAGTCGAGATAGAGCATGACGAAGACGATGCCGAACAGAAGCGTGATATCGCCGACAGACAGGACCGACGTTTCCAGGAACTCCTGCATCGAATTGACGTCGCCCTGCAGGCGCGACATGAGACGGCCGACCTCGGTCTTGTCCATGAAGGAGAGCGAAACCCGCTGGAGATGCGAAAACATCGCCTTGCGGATGTCGAAGAGCACCTCTTCCGCGACGTTGCCCACCAGCGTCTCTTGCCAGTAACTGGCGCAGTAGTTGATGAGGATCGCGGCGAGAAAGGCGATCATCGCGAAGGTCAGCGCCTGATGACTTCCACCCGGCTGCATGCCGTGATCGATGGCGTAGCGGATGATCAGCGGGATCAGCAGCTGCATGGCCGTGAAAGTCAGGACGGCAGCGACCGATAGCAGAACCTGCCTGCGGTATGGGTGCACGAACGCCCAGATGCGCTTGATGATGTTGCCATCGAAGGCCTTGCCGAACATCTCCTCTTCAATGCGATGCGAGCCAACGACGGCGCGCGGCGGTCGGCGCCCATCCTCGCGAACGTCGGAGCGTTCGGTTTCCAGTTCCTCGGCCATTTCATTCCTCCCTAGGCGCTAAGCGCCTCATCGCCCGGCCGTACCTGCAGATCGTAGAGCGCCTTGTAGCGCCCGCCCGCGGCCAGCAACTCCTCGTGCGTGCCGCGTTCGACGATTTCCCCGTTCTCGACGAACAGGATCTGGTCGGCATGCATCAGCGAGCTCAGGCGATGCGCAACAATGATGGTCACGCGATCAGCCGCGTACTTGCGCATCGCGGAGCGAATGCGCTGTTCGGTGGCCGCATCAATTGCCGCCGTTGAATCATCGAAGACCATGACGGCGGGTTTCAACATCAGGGCACGGGCGATCGACAGGCGCTGGCGCTGTCCTCCCGAGAGCGACACACCGCGTTCTCCAACGACCGTGCCGTAGCCGGTAGGCAGGCCGAGCACGTAGTTGTGCAGCTGGGCACTTTCACTCGCGCGCTCGATGCGGCTTTCCTTTGCCCAGGGGTCGCCATAGGCGATGTTGTTTTCAATCGAGGTTGTGAACAGGAAGGAGTCCTGCTGGACAACGGCGACCGCACGACGAAGCGACTGCAGCGTCGCCTTGCGGATATCCTGTCCATCAATGGTGATCTTGCCCCTGGTGACGTCGTAGAAGCGCGGGATCAGATGGGCAAGCGTCGACTTCCCGCTGCCGGGTGGCCCGACGATGCCGATCGTCTCGCCGCGCTTTGCCTCGAAGGAGACGTTGCTCAAGACCTCGTGCATCGGTGAGCTCGGATAGGCGAAGCTTACATTCTCGAAGCGCAGCGTCCCATCGGTCAGCGACAGATCCCTGGCGTCAGGGGCATCCCGCACGGCAATTTCGAGGTCGAGCAGGTTGAACAGCCGGGTGCCGCAGGTGGAGGCGCGGGCGAAAGCATTGACCATCAGGCCGAGCTGGCGGACAGGCATCTGCAGGATCGTCATGAAGGTCAGGAACGAAGTAAGCGTACCGACCGTCATCTCGCCAGCCATCACCTTGCCACCGCCAACCCAGAGGACGAGGCCCATGGCAGCGAAGAAGGAGAAGGTCATGGCGCTGGTATTGATGACACGGATGCCGACGCGTTGGTGGGCGAGCGCCAAGGCGTTCTTGGAAGCGCCCTCGAATTTCATCATCTCGTGCGCCTGCGCGGCAAAGGCCCTGACCACGCGGATGCCACCGAGATTTTCCTCCATGATCCGGGTCAGCACCGACAGCCGCTCCTGAAGGTCGAGCCACGTCGCGCGCAACCGCAACTGCGTGACCGAGGAACGCCAGGCAACGAAGGGCACGAAGCTCAAGGCAAGCAAGCCGAGAACGACATCGGTGGAAAGCAGCATGTAGGCGCCGATACCGATCAGCATGGTCAACAGCACCATGCGCACCAGCGCCGTCGAGAAATACATTCGCACGCCTTCGAGGTCGAGCAGACCGACGGTGATCAGATCGCCAGAGTGGACGCTGTCATGAAAACTGAAGGAAAGGCGCTGGATTTTCTCGTAACAGGCAAGACGCAGCTCGTAGCCCATGTGGTGGCCGACGCTCTCGCTGTAGTAGTTCTGGATCATCGTGAAGATGCCACGCAGAACGCTGGCGCCAAGCAGCATCAGCGCCGTGGTCAGCAGCGCATCCTGTGCGATCTGTCCCGCCTGGCCGCCTTCCATCGCAACCTGCGTGTGGTCGACCGCCCGACCGAGCAGACGCGGGATCATCAGCTGGAAGGTCGAGGCGACAAGGGTTGCGCCGATGGCGAAACCGGATTGCCAGGGATGGCGAAACGCCATGACGGTGATGCGGACGAGCGTAAAGAGGCCCTTGCCCCAGCCTGCCGCAGTCGCCTTCGCCATCGAAGCAGATGGCTTCGTCGCGCGTGTTAAAGCATTGCTGCTCACGGTCATATTCCAAAACAGAGGTGTGGTCGGACGTTGGTCCGGAAAGACGTCGAATCCATGAAGGGATTGATTAGCACCCTTACTTTTGCCGATTCCTTTCGGCCCTTCAAGTCAAGAATTCACCAACTGGTTATTTTATCGTGAGTGCAACAAAGACGAGGAAGCACCATTTTGACCGCCCATGGCGTCTCGAAATGTCCAAACGGTTTCAGACACTTATCCGCTCCAGACGCTGGCACTCGGAACAAAGGCTTGCCTAAATCATCTTTTGGCGCTTTGATACACGACCAGTTTGATAGACTATAGGGCGGTTCAAAACCGCGTGAACCAGTTCAACGCGCGAGCGTTTTTTCCCGCGTTGAAACCAATCGAGACACGATGCGCAGACGGTCGCAAGGGAGTTGAGATGACGGTTCAAGACCTGTTTTCTTCGAAGTCAGCGGCGGCAGCAAAGATCTCCGCCATTCCGCGTTTTGCCATAGTCGGCCGCGGCTTTTCCGGAATGATGATGGCGATCGCGCTGATGAAGACAGTGCGCCTGCCTTTTCATCTGCAGCTCTTCGACCCCAACTCTTCGGTAAGCGGGGGGCAGGCACTCTCGTCGGCGCGGACCTCCACGATCCTGAATACGCGTGTTCGCGATCTTTCCGTCTCCGTGGGCGATACAGATGATTTCAACGACTGGCTTTGTAGCAACGCGGAATTCCGCGCCGCCGTGCCTGCGGCGATCCCGGGATTTCGCCAGATCTTCGTGCCGAAAGACATTTTCAGCGACTACGTCTACCAGCGCTTCTCGGAAGCCTTGTCCGCCCGCAAGGACATTACGGTTCAGGTCTGCCATGAACCGGTTGTGGCGATCCGCAAGAGCCACGGCAACCGTTTTCTCCTCGAAAGCGCCAATCCAGCCAATCCCCTGTTCGACACCGTCATACTGGCCACTGGCTATGGTCTGCCGGAAACCGAGGAGACTGGGCAGGAGCCGTCGCAGGTGAGAGCCCAGCGCCTGGTCGCGCGCCCACACACGGTCCTTCTCGGCAGCGGCATCAGGGTTGTCGATCAACTCCTGCAATTGCGCGACGCCGGCTACGCGGGGCAGGTTACCATCCTTTCCCGACATGGCTTCCTGCCGCAGAGCCATACGCCGAACTCCGCCGACCCGGTTTTTCCGGCCGACGCGCTGCCAACAAACCTCCCCGACATCCTGCGCTTCATCCGCACGGCCTGCCGCGAGGCAGAGGAAGATGGCAGAAGCTGGCAATCCGTCATGAACGGGTTGCGCAAACACGCTCGCTCTCTGTGGCGCGCACTGCCAGCCCATCAGAAGCATCAGTTCAACCGGCACTTGCGGGCGATCTATGACAGCCACCGCAACCGATTGCCCGAGGCCATCTACGCCCGTCTCCAAAGCGAGCTCGCCAGTGGCAATACCGTACTGCGCCGTGGCGTCGTGGGTCGGCAGGGCCTGAGCGGTCTCTTCTTCCGGCCCGCCGGCTCGCACGCCGACGAGATCGTTCATGCCGAGCGTATCCTGGATTGTCGCTGCCGCGCGCCACAACTGACCTCGCCATTGCTGGCAAGCCTTGTGAGCGGAGGTTTGGCCCTCGCAGATGAATTGTCGCTCGGGCTTGCCGTCAATCAGCGGGGCCAGCCCTGCCTTGAGGATGGATCAATGGTCGATGGACTGTTTGCCGTCGGGCCCCTCGGCCTTGGCAGTCTGCCTGACATCGACCTCGTACCCGAGATCGTCAGCCAGGCCTATGCGGTTGGCGAACATATGGCTGAGCGCTTCTTTCCCCGGAGCAAGGCCGTCTGATCAGGACCGACGCGCGCGCAAATCGCCGCGGACGACGAAAGCGAGCAGTCCAGCGGCCATGACCGCAAGTGCAAACCAGGTGATCGCGTAAACCAGATGGTTGTTGGGGAAGGCGATCTGCGTCAGCCCACCGACCGGCAGGCCGCCTGGGTTTGGCGTCGCATCAACATCGATAAAGTAGGGGGCGGTATTTGCCACGCCGCGACGATCAGCGATCGCGGCGACATCGCGTGAATACCAGCGATCATTGGCCGGATCATTGGACTTGATCAGCGTGCCTCCAGGCTCGGTAATCCGCAGCAGTCCGGTGATTTTCACCGGGTTTGCAATTTGCCCTTCGCTGCGGTTTGCCGGATCGCGCTTTTCCGTCGGGACGAAACCGCGGTTGATCAGGATCGAGGTGCCGTCGGCCAGCATGAGGGGAGTGATCACCCAATAGCCGGGCCCGAGCGCCGTCGACGCGTAGATCAGCGTTTCCTTGTCGTTTTGCAGGGTCCCTTCGGCAGTCACATGGCGATATTCGTCATTGGCGCGGCTGACCTGTCCCCACTGCGCGCGCACTGGCGCGGGAACCGGCTCCGCATGGACGCGCTGATCGACGCGGGCAATCAGATCCTCTTTCCAGGAAAGCCGCTCGACCTGCCAGACACCAAGCGCAAGCAGTGCTGCAATCAACACCAGCATGAGACCGCAGAATATCGCAAGCCCGGCGGCAGTATGCTGCCTTTGTGCTTTCTCGGAGGGGATGTCGGCCATTGCCAGAAAACCTTGGCGGGCGGCGTCACCACCGCCCGCTCCTGCCTTTAGGGCATATTCTTCATCATTTCCGGGCTCATCGGCATCATGTTCGTATTCAGATGATGCATGACCCAGAGCGAACCGGCGAGCGCGATGGCGACGAGCAGAAGCGTGAAGATCAACGCCATCATCGTCCAGCCGCCTTCCGAGCGCGGGTTCATATGAAGGAAGAAGATCATATGAACGACGATCTGGATAGCGGCAAGCCCCATGACCCATGCGGCCGTTACCGATGGATTTTCGAAGACGCCGGCCATGACCAGCCAGAACGGGATCGCTGTCAGGATAACCGACAGCACGAAGCCGATCATATAGCTCTTGAAGGTGCCGTGGGCGGCCACATGACCATGGCTGTGACCATGATGGGCTTCGTGAGCGTCCTCGGTTACTGGTGCGTTCGAGGTCATCCGAGAACTCCCATAAGATAGACGAAGGAGAAGACGCCGATCCAGACGACGTCAAGGAAGTGCCAGAACATCGACAGGCACATCAGGCGGCGGCGGTTTTCCGGAATCAGGCCACGGATCGACACCTGCACCATCAGGGTGATCAGCCAGACGATACCAAAGGTGACGTGCAGACCATGTGTGCCGACCAGCGTGAAGAAACCGGACAGGAAGGCACTGCGGGTTGGACCCGCGCCCTCGTGGATCAGGTGCGAGAACTCGTAGAGTTCAATCCCAAGGAAGGCCAGGCCGAAGAGGCCGGTAATGGCCAGCCAGAATAGTGTGGCACCCTTCTCCTGCCGCTCCATCTGCAGCATCGCAAAACCGTAGGTGATGGAGGACAGAAGCAGCATCGAGGTGTTGATCGCCACCAGAGGCAGATCAAAGAGATCGGCCGGTGACGGCCCGGCCGCAAAGTTGCGGCCGAGGACGGCGAAGGTTGCAAACAGCACCGCGAAGATGAGGCAGTCGCTCATCAGGTAGAGCCAGAAGCCCAGCATTGTGCTGCCTTCCGGATGGTGTTCCTCGGTGAGGTAGAATTCAGGCTTGTCTGCCTTGTCGATCACAGCATCGCTCATGGTCTTACACCTGCTCGGCAAGCAGCGCGGTACGCTTGCGTTCCGTTTCCGTGACTTCTTCGGCGGGGATATAGAAGTCGCGATTGTAGTTGAAGGTATGGCCGATCGCGACGGCGATCATGGCGACGAACGAAAGCACGACCAACCACCACATGTACCAGATGAGGGCAAATGCCAGCACGACGCTGATCGCGCCGAGGATGACGCCGGTTCCGGTGTTCTTCGGCATGTGGATCGGCTTGAAGCCTTCCAGCGGACGGGCATAGCCGCGCGCCTTCATGTCGTACCAGGAATCATGGTCGTGGACGACGGGCGTGAAGGCGAAGTTGTAGTCCGGCGGCGGCGACGAGGTCGACCATTCCAGCGTGCGGCCATCCCAGGGATCGCCCGTCGTATCGCGCAGCTCTTCGCGCTTGAAGAAGCTGACGACGAGCTGGATGATGAAGCTGGCGATACCGATCGCGATCAGGACGGCGCCGAAGGCGGCAAGGATGAACCAGATCTGCAGCGACGGATCTTCGAACTGCGACACGCGGCGCGTGACGCCCATCAGGCCGAGCACGTAGAGCGGCATGAAGGCGAAGTAGAAGCCGATCAGCCAGAACCAGAAGGACATCTTGCCCCAGAACGGATCGAGCTTGTAGCCGAACGCCTTCGGGAACCAGTAGGTGACGCCAGCCATCAGGCCGAACACCACGCCGCCGATGATGACGTTGTGGAAGTGGGCGATCAGGAAGAGCGAGTTGTGCAGCACGAAGTCCGCGGGCGGAACGGCGAGCAGAACGCCGGTCATCCCGCCGATGACGAAGGTCACCATGAAGCCGAGCGTCCACAGCATCGGCACTTCGTAGCGAATGCGTCCCCTGTACATCGTGAACAGCCAGTTGAACATCTTCGCCCCCGTGGGGATCGAGATGATCATCGTGGTGATGCCGAAGAAGGAGTTGACGCTGGCACCCGAACCCATCGTGAAGAAGTGGTGCAGCCACACGAGGTAGGACAGGATCATGATCACGCAGGTGGCGTAGACCATCGAGGCATAACCGAAGAGACGCTTGCCGCAGAAGGTGGCAACGACTTCCGAGAAGATACCGAATGCCGGCAGCACGAGGATGTAGACCTCCGGGTGGCCCCAGATCCAGATGAGGTTGACATACATCATCGGATTGCCGCCGAGGTCATTCGTGAAGAAGTTCGTGCCGGCGTAACGGTCGAGCGACAGCAGCGCCAGCGTCGCCGTCAGGATCGGGAAGGTCGCGACGATCAGAATGTTGGTGCAGAGCGCGGTCCAGGTGAAGACTGGCATCTTCATGAAGCTCATGCCGGGTGCGCGCATCTTCACGATCGTCGCGATCAGGTTGATGCCCGATAGCGTCGTGCCGACACCGGCCACCTGGAGACCCCAGATGTAATAGTCGACACCAACGCCCGGGCTATAGGCGGCTCCCGACAGCGGCGGATAGGCAAGCCAGCCGGTCTGGGCGAATTCGCCGACGAAAAGCGAGATCATGATGATGATCGCACCGGCGGTCGTCATCCAGAACGAGAAATTGTTCAGGAACGGGAAGGAAACGTCGCGGGCGCCTATCTGCAGCGGCACGACGAGGTTCATCAGGCCCGTGACGAACGGCATGGCCATGAAGAAGATCATGATGACGCCATGGGCCGTGAAGACCTGGTCGTAGTGATGCGGCGGCAGGTAGCCGGCGGATCCGTTGAACGCGATTGCCTGTTGCAGACGCATCATGATCGCGTCGGAAAAGCCGCGCAGCAGCATGATGAGCGCCAGGATGACGTACATGATGCCGATCTTCTTGTGATCGACGCTCGTCAGCCAGTCGTGCCAGAGATAACCCCAAAGCTTGAAATAGGTAACAACACCCAGAAGCGCGATGCCGCCAAGTGCGACTGCCGCAAAGGTCACGACCAGGATCGGCTCGTGATAGGGGATCGATTCTAGGGTCAACCGACCGAAGATGAACTTCAGGAGGTCAGGATTGGAAAACATGGATGAACCCGTTCATTGATGTCGTATCGACGCAAAGCGCCAGGT
This sequence comes from Rhizobium sp. 42MFCr.1, assembly GCF_000377185.1. Lineage (NCBI taxonomy): Bacteria > Pseudomonadati > Pseudomonadota > Alphaproteobacteria > Hyphomicrobiales > Rhizobiaceae > Rhizobium > Rhizobium sp. 42MFCr.1. The sequence continues at coordinate 44,007 of NZ_KB897825.1, read as the reverse complement.
CTAATTGCTGTTTGATTGCGCGGGCGCCGGGTCGCTGCCGGTGCCGTGGTCCATGCCGGGCATTGTGTGCCCGTCATGCTGCATTCCTGGCATCGTCTGCGTGTCGCCAGACTGGCCGGCGCCGTTTTGAGCGTCTGCCGGCTTGGTTTCGCTGGCATCGGGGCTTTCGCCCGCAGGCGTTTCGTGACTGCCACCGGCCTGATCGGAGTGGCGGTTGTCGTAGAGCAGCTTCTCGCGATTTTCGGCGCTTTCCTTGCCGCCGCCACCCATACGGTCGATGTGCATCATTTCGTTCATGCACATCTGACCGGGGGCCGCGCACATGTTGAGGATCGCGTTGAAGAGATCCTTGTCGACGGTCGAGAAGTAACGCACCGGCTCCCTCTCACTCGGCCGCTCGAGCTTGAGATAGGTATCCCTGTTGAGGGCAGTTCCCTTTTCCCTCACCTGCGCAACCCACTGGTCGAAGCCCTGCTGGTTTACGCCATGGAACTTGAAGCGCATGTGGGAAAAACCCGCGCCGCTATAGTTGGCCGAAAAGCCGTCGAAGATGCCTTCCTGGTTGATGACGGCATGCAGCCTGGTCTCCATGCCGGGCATTGCATAGATCTGGCCCGCGAGCGCAGGCACGTAGAAGGAATTCATGACCGACGAGGAGGTGATCCTGAAGCTGATCGGAACATCGACTGGCGCTGCCATTTCATTGACGGTCGCAATCCCGAGTTCGGGATAGAAGAACAGCCATTTCCAGTCGAGTGCGACGACTTCGACGGTCAGCGGCTTGGTATTGGCCGGGATGGCGCGCTCGGCGTCAATCCGATCGAGCGGACGAAATGGGTCGAGCTTGTGCGTGCTGATCCAGGTGATGGCCCCGAGCGCGATGATGATGGCCAGCGGCGCTGACCAGATGACCACTTCGAGACGGGTGGAATGGTGCCATTCCGGATCATAGGTGGCAGCCGTATTGGAACGGCGATAGCGCCAGGCAAACAGCAGCGTCAGGAAGATCACCGGAACGATGATCAGCAGCATCAAAACCGTCGACACGATAATCAGGTCGCGTTGCTGCATGGCGATATCGCCCGAAGGCGACATGACCACCAAATTGCATCCCGCCAGCGTCAGAAGCAGGGGCAGAATGAGGAGATGGCGGGAAAACTTTGGCAGTTTTTGCACGTCTCTATGCTCTTGTTGTTTCGTCCAGACCGCGACTAAAGCACCGTACCTGATAGCAACATGAGGTGTTTGGTCGCAGTGCAGCAGAAATGCCGCACTGCGGGATAAGGCACGTGGCGCAGGATGTCAAAATCCTGATGAAAATACGAAGGATTTTTGCGCACAATCCATTTTGAAGGGCTAATATATCCACACACGCCGATCATGCCAGTCTTTTGCAGGCTGATTTCGCGGCATGACCGTGATTTTTCATCCACATCTGATTTTCAAGCCGGATGATGAACTATTTGCGTCGATCGGACTTGATAAGCGCAGTGGTTTGATCAAGATCGCTAGTGAGGCGCTTTGCCACAGGTGCCTCAACGAGGGAGGCATTTAATGGCAGGTACAACACACTACGGACCATCGTCCACATCGATGGAGCAGGATGCGCGGCGAATTCATGCCGACAAGCCGATATCGGCCGGCAGCATCGCGATGGGCGTCGTCATCGGGCGCGCGTCCGAATTCTTCGATTTCTTCGTTTATGGCCTCGCATCCGTGCTGGTCTTCCCTCAGCTTGTCTTTCCTTTCGCGCCCGATCGACTGACGGCAACGCTTTATTCCTTTGCGATCTTTTCGCTCGCATTTCTGGCGCGCCCGGTGGGATCGCTCGTGTTCATGACCATCGACCGTTTCTATGGCCGCGGCGCCAAGCTGACGATCGCATTGTTCCTGCTTGGGGGCTCGACGGCTTCGATCGCTTTCCTGCCGGGCTACAGCGAGATTGGTGCCTGGTCGATCGCGTTGCTCGCCCTCTTCCGGCTCGGGCAGGGCTTTGCGCTCGGCGGCGCATGGGACGGCCTGGCGTCGCTGCTTGCACTCAACGCGCCGCCAAACCACCGCGGCTGGTATGCGATGATCCCGCAGCTCGGCGCCCCGATCGGCTTTGCGCTGGCAAGCGCGCTTTTCGGCTATTTCATCGCCAATCTGTCCAGTGAGGACTTCCTGAGCTGGGGCTGGCGCTATCCGTTCTTTGTCGCCTTTGCGATCAACGTGGTTGCGCTGTTTGCGCGTTTGCGTCTGGTCATGACGCCCGAATTCGGCTCCGCACTGGAACAGCACGAGCTCGAGGCGGCACCGATCCGCGACGTGGTTCGCGTCCATGGTCGCGACATCCTGCTCGGTGCCTTCGTGCCGCTCGCGAGCTTCGCGATGTTCCACCTGGTGACGATCTTCCCGCTGGGCTGGGTGTATCTTTACGGAACCCAGCCGATCGGCGGTTTCATGGTCGTGCAGATCATTGGCGCCGTGGTCGGTCTCGTCGCCATCGTCGTCTCCGGCATGATCGCAGACCTCATCGGCAGGCGTGCCCAGCTTGCGATCTGTGCCGTGCTGATTGCGATCTTCAGCTTTGTCGGTCCGCTCCTGATGGCAGCCGGCTCCGGGGGACAGAGTGCATTCGTGATCATCGGCTTCGGCGTCCTCGGACTGTCCTTTGGCCAGGCGACCGGCTCGATTTCGTCGCGCTTCGGCAGAGGTTATCGCTATACCGGTGCGGCCTTTACGTCCGACCTTGCCTGGCTCGTCGGCGCCGGCTTTGCGCCGCTCGTCGCACTGACACTGTCCAGCCACTTTGGTCTGCCTTTCGTTGGCTACTACCTGCTGTCCGGCGCGGTCTGCACGCTTGCGGCATTGGCCTTCAGCAGGGCGCTCGAACAGCGCGAGTAGCGAAGATCCGTTCAATCCGGGTCTAAACCACAACTCTGAAGTAGGTTGTGGATTATGCAAACGGGTATGGGGATCGCGCCAACCGCGTCCCCTAAAACATCTACCCTGCGCTCCGCCCGGCCCGCGACATGGCTTTCAATTTCGCGAACAGGCTTTCGATGGCATTGCGGTCGGGCCAGTAAGGCAGCAGAAAATATGAGTGATCCCAATGTGCGCGATAGCCTCGCGCACATTGGCTGTTTTGCGGACGACAGGTTGTCGATAACGACAACCTCGCCAATTTGAGGATCGCCGCCAACACTTGCTCAACATTCAAGCAGGAAGAGCCTGCCCTTCATCGCTTCATCCCAGAAAAACGGCGCGGTCCTGCCGATAAGGCGCAAGGGTCGGAACGTCGTTAATCCCCAACCGCCGTGCAGCACGCAAGCGAGACACCCGCTCCCCTCGAGGCACACGTTCCGCGCAAGCGGTCAATCAGGGCTCTGGCGGTATCATGCTCGCTCATGCGACCATCTTTGACGCGTGGTCCGGCCAATTTAAAGTGAACGCCTGTCCAATCTAAAATCAAAGCGCGGCCGTTCTAAACACGGGCGGGCTTTCGCACCCGTCGAAGCCCTGGATCCCCGGCCTATTGCATCGGCTTGCGGAATAGGAAGGGCGGAGGATGATATTGGCGAGCGTTGACCACGATGTGCTGATCGCGACCCCGATCGGCTGAAGCTGAGAGCGATCCGCGACCAGCTCGACACGTTGCTGCGCTGGTTTACGAGGTTCGTTCGCTGTGCCGCGAACGCACCCCAGCAGGGTCTGGACACCTGCAGAATGCGCAAACTGCCGGGGCTGCAGATATGACCCGGATTGAACAGGATCTGTTCCAAAGTCACGAAAAACAGCAAAGGCCTGCCTCAGGTTCCTGTAGGCAGGCCTTTGCATTCAGAGATGATGAAAGCTACATCGCGGCTACCTGCGGCTGCTTCGCCGCGCGCGCTGCGGTCAATTCCGCTGTTGTATGGTTCAGACGGTCTGCCAACACGCGCATGATCTCGACAGCCATTTCGGGGAAATCGCTGAGCAATTTCAGAAAGTGTTCCTTGCTGATGCGCAGCACTTCCAGGGGCGAGGTGGCGCGAATCGTCGCGGTACGCGAGACGTCGCACAATATGGCGATTTCACCGACGATGGAGTTGGGCTCCACATCGGCGACCTTGATGTCGCCTGCAGGTGAGTGGACAAGAATGTCGGCCGTTCCGGACAGGACGACATAGGCTGCATCCCCCGGATCCCCCTGATGGAAGAGGTCCTGCCCGACGTTGTATGTCATGCGATCGGAAGTGAAGGCCAACAATTTGAGTTTTGCAGGTGCAATTCGCGAGAAAATCGGCACCCGCCGCAGCATTTCGACTTCGTCTCTCAACAACATATACGTACTACCCCCGTCACGCTTTCCGGTGCACGACGCTTGACCGTGGCACCTCGCAAGGAGGCACCATCTTTATTGTCCCTCTTCAGGATATTACGATAACAGTTCCTTGAACATACCGTTTTGTTCGGAAAGCTCCGGAAAGTTGCCTGCTTCGGCCAGCGCACCGCGGTCAAACAGCAGGATTCGATCAAACAATTCCGCAAGTTTTGCGTTCGAAAGCACCCAGATGATGGCCGGCTGTTCGCCTTCCTTGTGCAATCCCTCGACCACATTTCGGGTAATCTGATCCTGAACACGCTGGTCGAGCGCGGATAACGGCCGGTTGAAGACAAAATAGTCAGACCGTTTGAGAAGCGCACGGGCAAGGTTCAGCTTCTGCCGTTGCGCCATCGTCAGGCGCTTGCCGCCAGAACCGACATCAAACTCAAGCCCAATCGACAAGACGTCGTCGAAGAGTTCGAGAGAGTCGAAGAGTTCGCCCATGATGGCCCGGATGCGATCGGACGCGTCCGCCTGCTGATAGGCGATGCGGCCGAACAGGACGTTGTCCATGAGGCTTGCCGAGGAGATGAAGTCCTCCGGATCATACCGCTCGATGACGGCGGAAAGATCATCCGGAATATTCTCATGGAACTGTTTTCGGGCGCTGACGATCTTGGCCATCAGCGCGTCGGTCAGAAGACCGAAACGGTGCCGCGGCTCGATATAGGCAAAGCTGAGACGGATGATTGCAGAGCGCTCTTCGGGCGTTGCGTCATCAAACCGTCGGCTCTGCAATTTCTGCAGCAGCGCCTGATAGGTCGGGATATCGTCAGCCGTCATGAAGGTCAGTTGCTGGAAGAACGGGTGATCCGGCGGCAGATCATGGAAGAGTTCGACGGCATTCTCCGCGATCTCCAGACCCATGGCGTATAGATCATCGCTGAGGCCGGTGTCGCGGAAGAGCGCCTGGAAATAGGGGTGAGCCGCCAGCCGGCGATTGTTCATCATCGGTCGTTTCATCGAGCCGAAGAGCAAATTCTCGCCGACAGTGGCTTGCGGATTGAACGCATCGAAATCGAACGGCACGACGATATTGCCGAGCTCCGACTCCTGCATGCGCTTGCGAAGCGCGGCACGCAGATCGACGATATGTCCGGCAAGGGTCACATGCACGCTCGTGTTGACGGTCGATCGAAGCGCCAGGTCGAGAATGTCCTGTGAAATGAGGACCGCATCGAGCACCGGACGGATCGCCGTCAGGATATCCTCCGGGCCGGTTGCGCCGGCAGCCTGATAGTCCACCCAGTCGCTGTTGATATCCATTGTCGGGTTGCCGGCCTTGACGGCCTCCTCGGCATGCCACTTGGCCTCAAGAGCCTCCTTGCCGTCGTACTGCGGGTCACGCATCGGGGCATGCTTCAAGCCGTAAAGAAGATTGTCCCTGAGCGTCCCGTGGAAGAAGTAGGCGTCGGCGGAGGCGTAGGACATGCGCCGGCCGGTAATGGATTCAGGCAGATCGAGAAGGTCATGGCCATCGATCGTCACGCGGCCGGAATCCGGCCACACAAGCCGACCGAGGGCTTCCGCGAAGGCTTCGGCACCACTCGAGTTCGGGCCGACGACCGCGACCGTTTCGTTGGGCTTGATTTCGACCGAGACGTGGTCGACCAGCCGCGCGCCGCTGTCGTCACTCACAGTGAGATTTGTGACCACGAGCGGAGCTGTCAGGGCGCCGATCGTTTCTGACGAAATATCCTGTATCTTGCCGTCGATCAGCGGCTCGACGTTGAACTGCTCGTAGACCTGTTGATACTTGACCTGCACGTCCTGGCGCATCTGATCCCAGTCGATCAGTTCCTTGAGCGGACCCGGCAGATCCTTGTAGGCGCTGATGACCGCAACGAGCTGGCCGATGTCCAGTCGGCCCTGCAGCGCAAGATACCCGCCGATTGCGTAAAACAGGAATGGAGTGACCTGGGCGAGGAAATTGTTCAGGAACTTGACCAGGAACTTCCACTGGTAGAGGTCATAACGGATCGAGAAGATCAGCCCGAGCCTGGTGGCGATGTCGGCGCGCTCGAAATTCGAAGTGTCGTTGCCGTGAATCGTGCCGATGCCATCGACGATTTCGCCAACGCGTCCGGACAGCTCGCGGGCTGTCAGCTGACGCTGGCGGCCAAGCTCGAGCAGGCGCTTTCTCATGCGCGGGATCACCACCGCCTGCACTCCGACGATCCCCGCGGCAATCATCCCGAGCCAGAAATTCTGCACGATGATGAAGGCGAGCGCCGTCAGCGCCTGACCGCCGAGCAAGGCAGGCGAAACGAATGCATCCCCGGTGAAGCCGCCCATCGGTTCGACTTCATCCTTGATCATCGTTGCGATCTCGGCGGACTTGACGCGCTTGAAATGCGACGGCGGGAAGCGGAGTACCCGGTCGATCAACTCGAACCGGATGCGGCGCAGCATGCGCTCGCCAAGCCGTCCCTTGTAGGTGTTGATGTAGAATTTGAAGAGACCGTTCAGCACGACCAGCGCGAGGAAGACGAGGCTGAGCCCCATCAGCATTTGCAGGCGATCAAGCTGGAGGCCCTTGAAAAACTCTACCTCGCCGATGAACGGAAAGGTGTAGGACAACCGCATGAACGTCTGCGTTGCGCCTTCGCCCTCGAAGCCCGAGCCCTGAATCGGTCCGTTGACGATCTGCTTCGGCAGGTCGAAGGACAGAAAGTAGGGGATCATCGAGACTGCAACGACTGTCAAAATCCAGAGCTGCTGCAGCCGCGTGTTCGACCAGATGTAACGCGCGAGGCTTTTTTCCATTGCTAACCGTCAGTTGCCTGGGAAATCTGGGGGCAATGAACCTGCGGCGAAGCGAAAGGGAATGCCGAAAACAGGATCATGCAACCGGACCGCCGGATCTCATAACGAAAACAAGGCGCATCGGATTTCCATCGTCATGCCGATTCTCGCCGGGACGTTGTTTATATCACATCATTTTTGCAAAGTGCGAGGCTTTCACCCAATCATGGACCGAATGATTGATGCCGTTTTGCCGGCCCCCCCGAGATCGAGAAATGCCGAGGCTGCCCGCGGTTTTGCGAGCGCCGCGCTGACCGCATTGGCAACGATCTCGGACGTCAGACCGGCCTCCGGCAGGATCTCGGCGAGCCCGAGTGTCCTCAACCGTTCCGCGCGGACCGTTTGTTCCGTCTCTCCACCGGCAACGAAGGGAATGAGGATCATCCGGCAATCGGTCTGAAGCAGATCGCCAACGGTGTTATAGCCCGCCTGCGAGATGGAAACCCGCGCGCCGCGAAGCAGCGATGGGAAATCCTTGCGAAACCGGGTCAGCGTAACGTTCGAGGGCGTTGCCTTCGAAAGGCTGGCGAAGTCCGCCTCGGGAAGGTTCGGCCCGCTGATCAGGAGCCACCGCAGGTTCGCCGGCAACATCGCGGCCGCGCCATTGGCCGCGCGAAGCAGGTCGAGGCCGACCGCTCCGCCACCAGCGGATGCAACAATGTCGAAGGTCTCTTCAGGATCAGCCGCCCGCGGGGCCGCCACCAAGCCGGTATAGAGGAGCTTGGAGGCAATCTCCGCCGTCAGGGGAAAGGTATCTTCCAGGCGAACGAAGCTCGGATCCCCGTGCACCAGGACGCCGTCGAAATGGTCTCTGACCAGCGCCACGGTCTCCTCGTCGCGCCCGGGCTTCCGGTTCTGCTGCAGGATATCGCGCACAGAGCTGAAAAGCTTCGGCCGTGGATGCGCTCCCTCGATTGCATCAAGAAGCGGGAGCAGCTCGAACCGCATCTGCCGGCGGCCAAAAGGAAACGCTTCGATGATGACGACGTCGGGCGCTGTATCATGGAAGGCTTCGAGCAGCAGATCCCGACGTTTGCGCAGGAACGCCTCGTCGGCGGCAACACCATTGCTGTCCGCAAGTCCGGAAAAACCGGCATTGCTTGCAACGACCGGTGGAAGCGCCACCGTCCTGATGCCGACTCCCGGAAACCCCGGGACCGGCAGCCCACCGGTCACGACAGTGACGTCGAACCCGTCGCTGACAAGCGCGCTCGCGATGCGGCTTGCCCGGGCAATATGCCCGATGCCAAGCAAATGCTGGACATAGAAAAAGACCCGGGGCGCGTTCATGAGGCTTTCTGCCATTCCTGTTCAAACAGATGGCCGAGCTCGGTGATGCTCACCTCGTGGTCAAAATGCTCGCGCACGCGTCTTTCGGCTGCATCTCCCAGCCGCGACCGCAAGGCAGGATCGCGGATCAGTGCCTCGAGTGCCGCTGCAAACGCCGCAGGATCCTCGGGTGGCACCAGCCTGCCGTTTTCACCGTCGACAAGAAGCTCCGGCACACCGGATACCGACGTCGAGACGCAGGGCAGGCGCTGGCTCGATGCCTCCACCAATACATTCGGCAGGCCGTCGCGATCGCCATTGGATGCAATCCGGCAGGCAAGCGCGAAAACATCGGCCTGGCGGTAGTGATCGAGCACGTCCTCCTGTGCGAGTGCGCCCTTCCAGCTGATCCGATCCGTCAGATTGAAATCCGCAGCAAGTGCCTTCAGCTTCGGCAGCTTGTCGCCGCCGCCGATATGCTCGAAACGCCAGTTCAGGTCGCCGGGCAGCAGTGCGAGTGCCTTGAGCAGCGTCTCGTAGCCCTTCTTCTCGACGGCACGGCCGACGCTGAGAATGACGACAGGGTCCGCCGGGTTGCTGCCGTCGCGCTGCGATCGCTGGCCGCCGAAATGCCCGAAACGCGCTAAATCAAGGCCGTGATAGCTCAGATGCACGGCGTCCTTGCGGGGGGTCAAGGTGCGCATGTGCTCATAGCCGCTTCGCGTGCAGGTCACCGTCCAGCGGGCGCTGCCAAGCTTCTCATGCAACTCCCAGTCCGGCGATGTCCAGATGTCCTTGGCATGGGCCGAACAGGTCCAGGGCACACCGGTGAGGATGCTCGCATATTCTGTCACCGAGGCAGGGGTATGGATGAAATGTGCGTGCAGCCACTCGCCGCTATCCGGCCATTCGCGCGCGAGCACCATCGCCTGTCCAAGCCGCCGGAAGCGGTTGCGGGAAATGTCACGCGGGAGGTCCTTGAGGAAGCGCTGCCAGAGAGCCTTGATCCCGGGCCGCCGGAAGCTCGCAAACAGCCCCTTCAGCACGCGGATCGGCTCTTCGTGAAGATACTCGGGCAAATAGACGACGCGTGCCCTGATCTCGTCATGCACGGGATGCCGCTTCTTGTCGGTTGGCCGGCGCATCGAGATCAAGGTCAGGTCAAACCCCGCCTTCTCCAGACCGAGCAGTTCCTGGGCGATAAATGTCTCCGAAAGGCGCGGGTAGCCTTTCAGCACAACGAGAATCTTACGACGCTTCGACAAGATCTTGTTCTTCACTCGGCCCCGACGACGGACAGATGCGGGCCCCGGCCATCCAGCCAATGTCCGACCGTCTGCGAAATGTGATCGAGGCCCTGCAACTGCAAGGTACAGCCGCTCTTCGACGGCGGCGCGCGTTCGGGAAGTCGTTTCAGGGCCTCGGACATCACCTTGGGATCTGCCGACTGGTCTGGCAGCAGCATGTCGATCAGGCCAAGCTCACTCGCTCGCCTGGCGCGCAGCAGCTGCTCTTCGCGTGGCTTCACCCGGGGAACAATGAGTGCAGGCTTGTCGAATGAAAGGATTTCGCAATAGGTGTTATAGCCACCCATGGCCACAACGCCGGTGGCCCCCACGATCAGCTCTTCCATATTATTGTCGAACTCGATCACCTCTATGTAGGGAATGCGGGACCCTTTTGCCACCAGCTTGGAGCGCTCGGCAGCCGGCATATAGGGGCCGAGCACGACAAGCGCCTTTTGCTGCAGGGAAGGGTCTTGCTCATAGGCGTTCATGACATCGTGAACGAGATCGGACCCATCGCCGCCACCGCCGGTCGTGACCAGAATGTAGTTGTCCGAGCGCGCATTGATCGAGGTCTTGCTCGTGGAGACACTGCGCTGCAGAAATCCGACGAAATCCATCTTTCTGCGCACACTTGCCGGGACGTCCAGGCCGATCAGCGGATCATAGAAATCAGGCGGCCCATAGACCCAGATGGAATCGTAATACTGGTCGATCTTCTGCATGATGCCGTTCCGCTTCCATTCGGCATCAAGCAGGTGGGGGGCATCCATGATCTCGCGCAGGCCAAGCACCAGAACGGTGCCCTGCGCCTTCAGATAGGCCAGCGTCTCCTCGACCTCGCCCTTCAGTCCCATCGGTTCCTTGTCGACGATGAAAATGTCTGGCTGGAAGGTTTCGGCGGTGTGTCGAATACTCGACTCACGCATCTTCAGCGTTTCATGCAGATCGATATGGCTCGCCATCGACGTATATTCGCCGTTGCGAAGCTTGATGACACTCGGGATCTTCACGAAGTCGACGCGCGCCCGGTAGTCGAACGCGCCGGCAATCGTGGCTCCGGAGATGATCAGAATATTAAGCCCGCGATAGTCCTCGACCAGAGCATGCGCGATCGCGCGGCAGCGGCGCAAGTGGCCGAGCCCGAACGTGTCGTGGCTGTACATGAGGATACGGGCATCTTCCAGGCGCCGTGCCATGGGCAATCCTTCTGCGCTGTGGATCATACGAGCACCGCCGGTTTTTTGCTGGCCGTCAAAAGACAAAGCAGTGCTCCGCCGGGCTGGCCGCTATTTGTAGGGATCTGCCGCATCGCGCAAGCCGTCTCCCAGAAAGTTGAACGCCAAAATCACCAGAACGACAGGTATAATCGGAAAAAGCAACCATGGATAGAAGGCGATGACGCTTACGCTCTTTGCTTCTGTCAGTAGAATGCCCCAGCTGGTGATCGGCGGGCGCAGACCGAGGCCAAGGAAGCTGAGCGCCGTCTCGCCGAGGATCATGCCGGGAATCGAGATCGTGGCAGAGGCGATCAGGTGGGACATGAAGCCCGGAACAAGATGCCGGCCGATGATGCGCGGCGTGCTGGCCCCCATCAGCTGGGCAGCCTGGACATAATCCTCTTCACGCAGGGCCAAGAGCTTCGAGCGCACGGCTCGCGCAAGACCAGTCCAGTCGATGATACCGAGGATGACCGTGATCCCGAAATAGATGACGATGGGGCTCCACGTGACAGGCATGATCGCAGCCAACGCCATCCAGAGCGGAAGGCTTGGCAGAGACTGAAGAACTTCGATGACGCGCTGGACGATCAGATCGAAGACGCCGCCCCAATAGCCTGCCAATCCGCCGATGACGATCCCGAGGCAGAAGCTGATGGCGATACCGATCAGGCCGATCGTCAGCGAAATGCGGGCGCCATAGAGAATGCGCGACAGCACATCACGGCCGAGGCGGTCAGTGCCAAGCAGGAACATCTGCCCGCCGACTGCCGGACAAACCAGGTGAAGATCCGATTTGACCAGCCCCCAGAACTTGTAGGAATCGCCGCGGCAGAAGAAGCGGATCGGCTGCACCTCATCCGGCTTGTCGGAGTAAAGCCGATGGAGGGTGTCGAGATCGAGCGACATGCTGCGCCCGTAAACGAAGGGGCCGACGAATTTGCCATCGTGGAAGAAGTGCACGCGCTGGGGCGGGGAATGGATGAAGTCCACATTCTTGGTATGCAGCCCATAGGGCGCAATGACCTCGACGACGATAATCATGGAGTAGAGCGCAAGCAGAAAAATGCCGGAGGCAAGTGCCAGCCGGTGCTGCTTGAACTTCCACCACATCAACTGCTTCTGCGAGGCAAGGTGGATGCGCGATTGCGCAGCCGTCATCCCCTCGGTCGCCATGGGATCGAAGGGTGCGGTCGAAACATAATGCGGCATCGGCGCGCCGGGCGGTGGCAAGGGCGACATCTATTTGGTGCTCCTGCCTTGCAGGCGGATACGCGGATCGAGAAAGCCAAGTGCGATATCGGAGACGAGCACCCCGATGACGTTGAGGAAGGCGAGGAACATCAGGAACGAACCCGCAAGATACATGTCCTGGCTCTGCAGGGCCTTGATGAGCATGGGGCCTGTCGTCTCGAGCGACAGCACGATGGCGACGATTTCCGCCCCTGAGATGATCGAAGGCAGGATCGATCCGATATCGGCGACGAAGAAGTTGAGAGCCATGCGCAGCGGATACTTCACGAGCGCGCGAAGCGGGTGAAGCCCCTTGGCACGGGCGGTGACGACGTATTGCTTCTGCATCTCGTCGAGCAGATTGGCGCGAAGCCGCCGGATCATGCCGGCCGTCCCCGCAGTGCCGACGATAATGACCGGGATCCACAGATGCGAGAGAATGGACCGCGCCTTTTCCCAGCTCATCGGTTCGTTCAGGAACCTTTGGTCCATCAAGTGCCCGATCGAGACGCCGAACCAGATGTTGGCGAAGTACATCAGGATCAGGGCCAGCATGAAGTTCGGGATGGCGATGCCGAGCAGACCGAGAAAGGTCAGCCCGTAGTCGCCCCAACTATACTGATGGGTCGCCGAATAGATCCCGATGGGAAAGGCGATCAACCACGTCAGCAGGATCGTGGTAAAGGAAACGAGCATCGTCAGCCAGAGGCGATCACCGACGACTTCCGAGACCGGCAGCTGGTATTCGAACGAATAGCCGAAGTCCCCGTGCAGCATGCCGCCGACCCAGAAGAAGTAGCGGACGATCTCGGGCCTGTCGAAACCGTATTGTATCCTGAGTTCTTCGATTTCCTGCAGGTTGGCACTCTCGCCCTGCGCCCGCAGTTCGGCGATCTGGCTTTCGAAAAAGTCGCCCGGCGGAAGTTCGATGATGGTGAAGACCAGCGCCGAGATGATGAACAGTGTCGGCACCATCGCAGCAATGCGCCAGAGGATGTATTTCAGCATCCCTCAAGCCTCCTTGAACCAGAAGGCATCCGGCATGTAGAGGCCGAGATAGGATGTCGGGTCAAAACCATAGAGGCCCTCATCCGGCACGTTCTGCAATTTGGCGGATCGGACGATCGGCTGCAGCGTGCTGTTGATGAGGCCGATCGAGAAGACCTGCTGTGTATAGAGCGCCAGCATCTGATGCCAGATCACCTCTCGCTCCTCGAATCTCGTGGTATCACCCCACTGTTTGAGAAGCGCGACGAGCTGCTGTACTTCCTCGAGGTCCGGGGCGCTGCCTTCCTGCCCGGCCGACAGGTGATACATCCCCCAAAGCGGCCATTGCAGTTGATCGTCGACGGTTGGCGCAAGCTGCCCCGGAGGCATGTCCGCGGTCGCAACCCCATTCTCGATGCCGTACCAGATCGACATCATGATCGTGCCGCTCATGGCGCGGCTGCGGAAAACGTCGCGTTGTGAGGTGCGGGTATAAAGAGCAAGACCGACCTCAAACCAATGATCACGCACCAGTTCCAAAACGTCGGTGTCGAGGTTGCTTTCGCCAGCGGTCTCCACGGTGATTTCGGCACGGCGACCATCCGGCAACAGCCGAATGCCATCGGCGCCACGGTTCTCCAGCCCGAGCTCGTCCAGGAGCTTGTTTGCCTGATCGGGATCATGAGCAATGAAGGCTTCCGCATATTCGGGTCTGAAGAGGGGGCTATCGGGCAAAACGGTATCAGCGCTTGCCTTGCCGAGACCATAGAAGGCAACCATGTTGATCTCATGCCGATCGATCGACATCGACAGCGCCCGGCGGAAGCGCGTTTCCCGGAACAGCTTGCGCCAGACCTCGTCGGCGCAGTTGAGGTTCGGCAGGAGCGCCACGCGCGATCCGCGCACCTGCTTCCACAGGTTGACCTTCACGGGGAACCGCTTTTCGGCATCCTTGAGGAATGTGTAATCGTTGAAGTCGACGCCAGTGGCCTGCAGGTCGGATTCACCGGCGCCCGCCTTGGCGGCGATGATCGAGGATGAACTGACGTTGAGGACGAACTTGTCGATGTAGGGAAGTTGTACCCCGTTCTCGTCGATGCGATGGAAAAACGGGTTTCGCACGAACACGAATTGGTCGGCCGGCAGAGGCGTCGTGTTGCGCCAGGGATCAAGCGTCGGCAGTTCCGGATTTTCAGGACGCGAGGAACGCGACATCTTGATGTGCAGATCCGCCCACTTCTTGACGCGGTTTTCCTTCATCAGCGCCGAAATACGGAAATCGTCCTGGTATTTCTTGTGAAACTGCTTGAGATAGTGCCCCGGCCCGAAGATCACGAGCGGCAGCGGACCGGCAAGCGCCGGCAGGAACATCGGATTGGGTCGCTCCCAGGTGTAGCGAACTGTCAAAGCGTCGAGCACTTCGAATTTCGGCAATGTGCCATGGGGTCGCAACTCGAGCGCGCCACCACCAGGTGTCAGGTCCTTGTTGAGGATCACGTCCTCCCACCAGTAGCGGAAATCGTCCACCGTAAAGGGTGCGCCGTCGGACCAGCGGTGACCTTCGCGCAGATAGAAGGTGAAGACCGTGTCATCCTTGGATTCGAAACCCAGGAGAATATCAGGCTGGAACATCAGATGCTTGTCGTAACCGACCAGGCGCGAATAGCCATAGACGGTCATGTAGCGGATATCCTTCTGGCTGCCGATGATCGTGCGTACCGTGCCGCCATAGACGCCCGGCTGGCGCCCCGTATCCTTCATCTTGACGATCCGCGGATGCGTCGGCAGGCGATCCACCATGGGTGGAATGCGCCCTGCGCGCAGCCAATCCCTGAGGAATTCGGGTTCGATATCGCGATCCGCCGCCGCCTTGACAGCCGAGGGCAACACTGCCGAACCGATAAGACCACCTAGAAACGTACGCCGCGTTACCATGAGCGAAGCTCCTTTGCGTCTGCACCCTTGCGGGCACGCACAAGATGGCCGTTGCCGAGATCAGCGTAGGCGAGCTCGGACGCATCATCATGCTCCGCCGTAAAGGTAATGCCCCAGTTCTGCTTGTCTGCGGCGCCGTTTCTTCGCAGCGCCTCGAAATCGAGCGGACGGTTGAGGTCGGGGAAGGGGACCGCCGCCAGAAGCGATTTCGTATAGGGATGCACCGGATCGCGCAGAATGATCTCGCGCGGGGCAATCTCGACGATGCGCCCCTTGCACATCACCGCGATGCGGTCGGCCATGTAGTCGACGACCGCCAGATTGTGCGAAATGAAGAGATATGTCAGTCCGAGATCCTTCTGCAGGTCTTTCAAAAGGTTCAGGATCTGTGCCTGGACGGAAACGTCGAGGGCCGATACAGGCTCGTCGAGAATGATGAGCTTTGGCCCGAGTGCCAGCGCGCGCGCAATGCCGATGCGCTGGCGCTGCCCGCCGGAAAAACTGTGCGGGTAACGGTTCAGATAGCGCCGGTCGAGGCCGATCGCACCCATCAGAGCCTCTACCCTCTGCTTTCGCTCGGCGCTATCCCCGCGGTCATGGATCTCCAGCGGCTCGCTGAGGATATTGCGCACGGTCATGCGCGGCGACAGGGACGAGACCGGATCCTGGAACACCATCTGTATCTTGGTGCGCAATTCCTGCAGATCGTCGCCGGAAACAGACAGGACATCGATCACGTCCTTGCCGTCATTGAAGACCACCGAGCCACCGTCAGGCCTCACGGCCCGCATCAGGATCTTGCTGACCGTCGTCTTGCCGCAGCCGGATTCGCCGACGAGCCCCAGGCATTCCCCTCGGCGGATGTCAAAGCTGACATCGTCGACAGCATGAACGAGGGCGGCTTCGCGCGTTCCAAAAAGGCCGCGATTGCGGGTCTTGAAGGTCTTGGAGAGGTTATTGACGGAAAGCAGGATCTCCGGCCCTTCGGCCTTCACCTTCTTCTTGCCGATCAGGGACTCCAGGTTGACAGGCACGTCGCGCAGCGCCTTGAGACGTTCGCCGGGCTTCATGTCGAAATGCGGCACTGCAGCCATCAGGCCCTTGAGGTAAGGATGCTGCGGGTTGCGGAAGATCGACTCGACCGGTCCCGCCTCCATGATCTCGCCATGATAGATCACCACCACCTCGTCGGCCATGTTGGCAACGACGCCGAGATCATGCGTGATCAGCAGCATCGCCATTCCGAGCTTGTGCTGCAGGTCGCGCAGCAGCTCCAGGATCTGTGCCTGTATGGTCACGTCGAGCGCCGTCGTCGGCTCGTCGGCGATCAGGAGCGCCGGATTGCAGATCAGCGCCATTGCGATCATTGCGCGCTGGCGCATGCCGCCCGAGAGCTCGAAGGGGTACATGTCGAAGGTGCGCTTCGGATTGGCAAAGCCGACGAGACCCAGCATCTCCTCGGTCTTTTCGCGTGCTTCCTTCTTGTCGGCCTCCGTGTGGATGAGGAGCGCTTCGCTGATCTGATTGCCGACGGTGTGGAGCGGCGACAGCGAGGTCATCGGCTCCTGAAAGATCGTCGCCATGCGGCGGCCACGCAGGTCACGCATCTCCTCGCTGTCGCGGGAATAGCGCAGAATGTCTGTCGTCTTGCCATCCAGCGGGTCGGTAAAGAGGATCTGCCCCTCCGCCGTTGCGGGGTTTGGCAGGATGCCCATGATGCTTTGGCTGATGACCGATTTGCCTGAGCCGGATTCTCCGACGAGCGCAGTGACCTTGCCCGGCAAAATACGGATGTTCGCGTTTTTTACGACGCGCAGGCGATCGCCGAAAACCGAGAAAGAAACGTCGAGGTTCTCGATGCGCAACAGATCCGAGGCGGACGCCATACCAATGAAATTCCCCAGTTTTTCCATGTTCCCGTTAAGGCACACTAGCGTACCGCAATCGGGGTGTCCAGTTGATGACGGACACGTGAAAACCCTGGCATTTTACAGGCTGAGGAAGATTAAATCTCGGCTGAATCTGCGCCCTGGTATCTCTACTGGACGAATTCCTCCACCGTCGGTCTTTTGGCCTGCTTGCGAGCATCGCGATGAAGCAGAATGACCTGTTCCGCCTCGGAAAGTGCGGCCGGTGCGACCTCGCGGAAATTCTCTTCGACATGCAGGACGGGTGCTGGCACATGCGGCTGCAAGACCGTGACTTTTTGGCGGATGCCGCGGAGCTTTTCCTCGCCGAGAGTGCGCCACTCACCGCCGCAGTAGCCGGCAAAGGCCTGGCTTGCTATGACCTCGCTCGAATATTTCTTCGTCAGCGATTGCAGGCGCTGGACCTCGTTGACGGCCGAGCCGAACGCCGAAAAAGTCAGGCGATCCTTGAGGCCGACATTGCCGAACATGACGTTGCCGACGTGCAGGCCGATCCCGTAGGAAACCTTGGTCAGGCCGGCATCCAGTCGCTCCCGGTTCAATTCCGCGACACGGGCTTGCGCCTGGTGGACCGCGGAAAGGGCTGCCTGACAGGCAATCTTGGATGGATCCTTGTGCCGGCCACAGGGATAGACGGCCAGGAAGCCGTCACCGAGGAAGCTCAGGATCTCACCGCCATTGCGGTTGAATGGCGCAGCGATGGCGTCGAAGAACTGGTTCAGCGTATCGATGTAGGCCTGCCGCCCCTCCTTTTCGGCATACACGGTCGACTGACGCATATCGCCCATGACGAGAGCCGCACGGATCGTCTCGCCGTCGCCACGGCGGATCTGGCCATTCAACACCCGCTTTCCCGCATCGCCGCCGAGATAGGTGGTGAGCATATTGTTGGCGAGCTTGCCGAGAACCGCCATCTTCGCGGCAACGGCAAGATGGTTCTGCATGCGCAACAGGGCATCGATCATGTCGTCGGAGAAGCCGGCGTGGCTATCCGTCGACCATGAGCCCATCATGCCCTGAACCGAGCCATCGCCGAATGGCTGGACGAAAGCCAGATAGTCGGTGATGCGCTCATCGCGCAGATCGAGGAAGACCGGGAATTCGGCGGGGCCATCGGCCGGTATACGGCGACGGATGTGCTGCAGGTTATTGTCCAGGAGATAGTAGTAGGGGCTCTGCAAGAAGCGGTCCGGCTTCTGCCCGGCGGCATGGCGATAACCCTCGATCGTGACACCGCTTGCGCGTCGCCATGTAAAGCTCAATGCGTCGTAAAGCGGGTGCAGCATCGAAAAGGTCAGATGCACGCGCGCGATCGGCAGCCCTGCCGCCGCAATACGCTCGCAGAATCCGCGAACGATGCTTTCGAGGTCATCTCCGGCCAGCGACGAATTCGTCAGCCATTCAGCGACCCGATCCAACAAAATAGAGGATACGCTGGATTCGATCGTGCCCATTCTTGGTAGTATCCTCATAAAGCACGTCCATTCATGAAAAGCGTCGCAACCCTGCCTGCAGCAACGCCGTGCGCAGGGCGGGAAGGAGGATGGACGAGCGGTAATATTGTGTCAACGATCTGCCGGGAACCCGGCAGCGGCACCTGTCAAACCCTTGATAAAGTGGGCAGGATAGGCAGTCCTTTCTCGTGGTTCGTTATTCGATTTAAATAGGCACGGGGCCAATCCCAAACAATGGTATCTGAGCATTTTCTGACCCTGCAATGAAATCTCTTGGGGCATCCGCGCCTTTTTGGTCACACTGGTCGGGACTGCGGGAGGATCGAGGCACAGCCGCAGCGCGAGTCTTCGCGGCACATCAACGGACGTCGATTTGGCGGCGGGTTTCAATTGGTGCGCTCTTACATTAGATCAAGGTACCTTCAGCACTATGATGAGACCTGCCTTGGCGAGTTCCTCCACCTACGACGTCCTTTCAAACAAGATCGAAACCCGCAATGCCCGAGCCGGTGTGATTGGGCTCGGCTATGTCGGCTTGCCGCTGGCAATCGCCATTGCCCGCAGCGGCTTTGCTGTCACCGGCTTTGACATCGACCCCAACAAGATCGTCTCCCTGGATGCGCGGCGTTCCTATATCGATGCGGTCGCAAGCGACGACCTCGCAGCCGAAATTGACGGTCGGCGCTTTTCGGCGACGACGGATTTTGCCGGGCTTGCGGCCTGCGACATCATTGTCATCTGTGTTCCGACGCCGCTCACCAGGCATCGCGATCCTGACCTTTCCTTTGTGGAGGCAACCTCTCGGTCGATTGCCGCTCATCTGCGTGCCGGCCAGCTTGTGGTGCTGGAATCGACGACCTATCCGGGCACCACGGACGATGTCGTCAAGGTCATCCTGGAGAAAACCGGCCTGAAATCCGGCCGCGACTTCTTCATCGGTTTCTCGCCCGAGCGTGAGGATCCGGGCAACCAGCACTATCATACGGCGACAATTCCGAAGGTTGTCGCCGGCGATGGCGCAGAGGCCCTGGCGCTGATGAAGAGCTTCTACGGCGCTGCGGTCAGAACCGTCGTGCCGGTGTCTTCCAACGCCACTGCAGAAGCCGTCAAGCTGACCGAAAACATCTTCCGGTCGGTCAACATCGCGCTCGTCAACGAGCTGAAGACCGTCTACGCCGCCATGGGAATCGATGTGTGGGAAGTGATCGACGCGGCCAAGACCAAACCCTTCGGCTACATGCCCTTCTACCCGGGCCCGGGCCTTGGCGGCCACTGCATTCCGATCGATCCCTTCTACCTCACCTGGAAATCCCGCGAATACGAGTTGCCGACGCGCTTTATCGAGCTCGCTGGCGAGATCAATTCGGCAATGCCGCGTTATGTCGTCGGCAAACTCGCCGAAACACTCGACATCAAGGCCGGCAAGGCGCTCAGCCGCTCGCGGGTCCTGATCCTTGGCCTCGCCTACAAGAAGAACGTCGCCGACATTCGCGAGAGCCCTTCATTGCGCCTGATGGAGATCATCGAAGAGCGCGGCGGCAAGGCCGACTACCACGATCCCCATGTCGGTGAGATCCCCTCGACGCGCGAATATCAGCATTTGAAGGGCCGGAAATCGGTCGATCTGACGCCGGGGGCCCTGGAAGCCTACGATGCAGTTCTTGTCGCAACCGACCATGATCAACTCGACTATGCGGTGATCGCAGAGAATGCGCCGCTGATCATAGACACCCGCAATGTCTTCACACGCCTCGGGCTGTTTGCCGACCACATCGTCAAGGCGTAATATCGACTGCTGGCAGTGTCTTGCCCGTGATCTGGCTGGCAGCGACGGCGTAGCCGCCGCTGGCACCGTCGACAAAGTGCACGTGGTCGCGTGACACCGGTGTCGGGACAAAACAGGTCATCAGCGCCGAGGACTGCCGGTGCAGGCCGTAACGGGCAATGCCCTTTGCTTTCGCCTCTTCGAGGAGCGCCTGGATCCGGCCAAGATGGTCGGCATCGACGTCGATCGTCATCTTCAGCCCGTCGTCGAACTTGCGGAAATCTGAATTTCCGGAGACGTCTTGGGTGTAGCGCCGGGCGTCGAAACGGCCAAGCTTGATGCCGAGCCTGTGGAGCGCGACGATAAGCGCGATCTGCAACAGGATGATCACCTTCCGCAGCAGTCTCTTTCCCGGCAGTGCGGTTGCCTGTGCCTCACGATCAACGCCCTGCAGTGAAAAGGCAAATTCAGGGCCATCCACGGGAATCGGGTGGCCGCCACGGCCCTGTTCTGAAGAGATAGCCACGACGTCCATCACGAGCTTGCGAAACTCCGGGCTGGGGCGCCCGCCCTCGGCCGGTACGGCGATAATGGAGACGATCTCGCCGTTATGCGCCGCAATCGGGCTCCACCGACAGGAGAGACCGGTCAGATCCGGCCGCGTCCCTGGCGGTGCAGGCTCGACACCATAGCGTCCGGCCTTCATCTGGCGCTCGGCCCAGCTGGCTCCGCCGCCGGCAAACATGGCATAGGTTACGAAGGGACTGGCGGCGTGACGGGCGACGCGAACGTCCAGGCCCTCCTTGCGAATATCGGAAAGGGGGACGACCGCAATGCGCAGCGTCAGGCCCATTTCCTCCTCTACCCATCGCTGCGTAGCCGCCAGTGCACTTCGCGCCACATTCTCGAGGTTCCCCGGCAGCGCAACCACGGCACCATCGCCGCCAAACACGAACGGGTAGTCGCCCTTGTCAACCGCATTCAGGACGGCTGAAATGACGCTGACGCCCGCCATGTTGACGTCCTTGTAGCGGCCGGCGGCGATCGCCTGCGTCGAACCGACGATGTCGGCAAGGGCCAGGAACCAGCCGTCGGGTAGCGGGTGATAGTTGCTCGTATCGGTTACCCGCTCGAAATCGGTGAAAACGGGTACGTCGGCAAAGAATCTTTCATTCGAGATGTCGTTCATCTGAGAAGCCTAGCACAGACCCATGCTGTAACTGCAACGCCATTTTCCCATCTACGGCAATCGACTTCATACAGTTTCATGTGCTAGCACCGCTTTCGAAAAACGATTGAATGGACAAGAACATAGATGAGCCGCCTGGACAGCTTCATCCGCCGATTGACGGCTCAACGCGACATATTGAATGCGATCGTCGAGCTGGTGAACGGCACCGAGGGGCCGGTTCTGGAATTCGGCCTTGGCAATGGCCGCACCTATGATCACCTGCGCGAGCATTTTCCCGATCGTCGCATCGTTGCCTTCGACCGTGACGTTCGCTCCTATTCGTCTTCGACACCTCCGGCGGAGAATATGGTGACCGGCGATATCCGCGAATCCGGCCAGGCCTTTCTGGGAATCGGAGCGGCACTCGCCCATGCCGATATCGGCACCGGGCATGACGATATCGATGCCGTCACGTTGACCTGGCTGCCGCAACTCATGGCGGGCGTGCTTGCCAAGAATGGCATCGCCGTCAGCGGTCTGCCGCTGGATCGCCCGGAACTGGAGCCGCTCGAGCTACCGGCAGGAGTCAAGGAAGGCCGTTACTATCTCTATCGGCGGAAATAATCAGGGAAGAAACAAGACGTCGTACTGTTCAATGCTGCCAGGCAGGTTGACGACCTTCATCTCCTGTTCTTCCTCCTCGAAGAAGACCAGGCAATCCTCGTAGTAACCGGCGAGCGTCCTGATGAATTCGCGGGTCTGTTCCGCTCCGTAAAAGAGCGGCGTGAATTCCATATAGAGCGGCACGCGGCGCGACAGGAGCGGCGCCATCGAGGCGCAGGCGACAGGCTCATAGCCCTCGATATCCATCCAGACGAGACCGATATCGAGGGGATCGATGGAAAGCTCATCGAGGATCTCGGTCACCGGTCTGACCGGGACGCTCGTTTTCTGGTCGCTTGCACTTTTCCGGTACGCGCTGCTCTTGCCGTGATTGTCGGCATTCATGAAGAAGTCGATCTCGCCAGCCGTCGCCCCGGCGGCACAGTTGACCAGCGTCACGATTTGATCGAGCCTGTTCTGGCGGATATTGGTCTGCAGCAGGGGGAAGTTGCGCGGATCGGGCTCGATGCTGACGATGTGATCATAGGCGCCGCTCAGTGCGAAATAGACGGTCTGCGTCCCGATGTTGCCGCCAATCTCCAGAAGATAGCGCCCGTGCATGAGCCCGCGCTCACGCAGCACCGCAATCAGGCGGTCCACATGCTCGCGCTCAAAGTGCCCCTTTCGAAAGACCTTACGCCCAATGTAGTCGGACGGCGAGAAGGTCATCAGATGATCGCCAGCATCGACCGTCATCGACACGACGCGCGGCCCGATGCTCTCGATCAGCAACCGCCTGCCGGTGCGAGTATTGAAGAACCTTTTTGCGACAGCGTTGCGCGCCTTTCGCAGCCGTTTCTGCCAGAATTTGGTGTTGAGCCAGCCGCGGCTCGTCATGCGTCTTTTCCTTCGATCAGTTCAGCGGCCTTGTCGCTCGGAATCACATAGACTTTCAAGGGCAGGGCGCGACCGCGCACGCTGATTTCACGGCTTTCCACACCCGCCGTGTCGGCCCCGGAAAGGCTTGCGACCGCGTCGGATATGACGATGGCCGCATCGAATTCCTTGGCTGCGGTCTCCAGCCTGCTTGCAACGTTGACGGTGTCGCCGATCGCCGTGAGGCTGCGCACCCGGCCATAGCCGAGCGTTCCGACGACGGCGGGCCCCGTGTGAATTCCGATGGCGATGTGAAGCGGCATGGATAGTTCGTCCGAAAGCTCGACGCCGAGCTTTTCGATGTCGCGAACGATGGCCGCTGCCGCGGCAAGCGCCTGACGACATGCCTCTTCAGGCGCGCTGCCGATGCCGAAGAGCGCCATGGCGCCGTCACCGATGAACTTGTCGACACGGCCGCCTGCCTTTTCAACCGCGTTTCCAACCAGGGCGAAATAGCGGTTGAGCAAAAATACGATATCGAAGGGCAGGCGCATTTCCGTCAGTGACGTGAAGTGGCGAATGTCGCAGAAGAGAACCGTAATCTCACGCTCGCGTCCGGGGCTGGTTTCCTGTGCGTTTGGCGGCAATGTCGCCTCTGGTGCCGCGACGAGCAGTGGTGCGACGGTTACATCATGATTTGGCCGCAGCTGGCAGGCAAGCCGCACATCGGGTGCTGCCTTGATCCTCTTCAGCGTCGTTTGCTCAAGCTTGTCAGGCGGCGGCAGATCCTCGTATCGGCCAAGGATCTGGACGCGGCAGGTCGAGCATTGCCCCTTGCCGCCGCAGACGGAATAGTGCGGCAAACCACCGAGCCGGCTTGCCTCCAGAACCGTAAAGCCGCGCGGCACGCTGATCGCTTCGCCACCCGGATAGCGCACTGTGATCTGATTGACCCGCTCCCTCCACCGTCGCCATGTCCGCGCGCCGACGACGATCAAAAGCGCGCCCGAAAACGAGCCGTAGAGGCCGGCGCGGATCATGGTAAGCTGGCGTTGAGCCTCAGGGTTCGAGTAATAGCGCGTGTTGAGATTCTCGAGATAGCGGTCGGTGTTGACCATGCCCTCGAAGGCCGGCTCCGCAATCGTCCTTCCCATTTCAATGAAGCCGAGTATGCCAAGCACCGGCAAGAGGATCGCGACCGCGAGAAGCATGGCGGCGATGGTGTCGTACCAAGGCCGGTAGCGAAGCCAGAAATGCAGGCCGATACAGCCATGGATCCAGACGGCAAGCAGTGCGATGATCTGGCGCCATCCGTTGCCAGGAGAGGTAATCCAGAGCAACCGAACGATCGTCTCGTAGTCGTCCCGGTAGTGAAACAGCGTATGGGCGATCCGCGTGCCGATGACATGGTCGATCAACAGCAGCGGGATCGCGATCCCGAGCACGATCTGGGTCATCTCGCCCGCCGGCATGACAAGGCTGCGGCGCCTGTAAACGGCCCTCAGCACCAGCGTGATGTGAACGAGGACGGCGCCGTAGAGGACGACGGTTCCGACAGGATTGCGCCAGATCGCCAGGAATAGCCTCCGCCCATCGTCGGCTACCGGGACGGAGATCAGACCCAGCGCATGGTTGGACAGATGCAGCAGGACAAAAAGAAACATGACGAGGCCGGAACCAAGCCGAGCTCTTCTGATCGTCCGCTCTGAAAAAATACTGGTGGCAGCGACCGTCGCCATTCATTCCCGTTCTTGAATACCAAATGACAAATACAATAGAGAGGACGGAATTGAGGTGGAATTGCCGCCGTCTCTGATTGTGATCGCCTTTCACATGCTATCAGCAAAACCTAAGGAAGCCGACAATAGCGGAATTTCTCGTGGCAAGCCCAGACATCGATTGTAAACAGTGTGTGTCCACGGAGGCGCTTTGATGCGGGTTGCATTCTATGCGCCATTGAAGTCCCCGAACCATCCCGTTCCCTCAGGTGACCGTCTGATGGCGCGCCTCATCATGAGGGCTCTGGAGCTGGCCGGACATTCCGTCGAGGTCGTCTCGGAGTTTCGCAGTTTTGCTGCGACCGCCGAGGATGCCGCCGGGCTATGGTCGGCGGGACACGCGGAACTGCAACGTCTCCGCAACGACTGGTCAGGCGGGCTGCGCCCGGATCTCTGGTTCTGTTACCATCCCTACTACAAGTCACCCGATTTCTTCGGACCGACGCTCTGCCGGGAGTTCGCCATTCCCTACGTCACGGCCGAGGCATCCTATTCGGCGAAGCGGGACGCCACCGATTGGGCACCGCTGCAGAAACTGGTTGTGGACGGAGCCCGTAGCGCCGCCGTCAACATCGCTCTTACGGAACGCGACAGGGCGGGGCTGGCAGAAGTCCTGCCGACCGGCTCGTTCGCCGTACTCAAGCCCTTCATCGACACTGCGCTTTTCGAGACCGCCCTGCATCAGGCAAAGCCACAACGGCTGATCGCCGTCGCGATGATGCGCAGCGGCGACAAGATCAAGAGCTACACGATGCTGGCGAAGGCGCTGAGGCTGCTTGGCGATCGTGCCTGGACACTGGCGATCGCCGGTGATGGGGCGATGCGGGCCGACGTGGAGCAACTGTTTGGCGCCTTCGAACCGGGCCGTATTGAATGGCTCGGAGAGCTGAACGGCAGACAAATCGCTGCTGAACTCAGCCGCTCCGGCATCTATGTGTGGCCGGGTTGTGGGGAAGCCTATGGGCTTGCCTATTTGGAGGCGCAGGCGGCCGGGTTACCGGTGGTCGCCCAGAGGACGGCGGGCGTTCCGGAGGTGGTCATCGACGGCACGACTGGCTATCTGACGGCCGACGGCGATCTGCCTGGCTTTGCCGCGGCAATAGCGGCTTTGCTCGACGATCCAGGCAGGCGCTCGACAACGGGTGCAAATGCGCGCCAATTCGTTCTGGAAGAACGTTCGCTCAAGGTCGCGGCGAACGCCCTCGACACCATTTTGCGGACTTACGTGAGACGAGAAGCATGACCGACGATCAGATCTGGCTGTCCCTCCGGAGGGAATTCGACCGCTGGCAGCACGCAGGTCGAAGGGCACGGCTCTGGTTGCGCGACGACGACGCGATCGAGCCGACCGACGCACTCGAGAGCCTGCTCGCGATCACAGGTCAAGCTTCCGTCCCGCTGACCATCGCCGTCATTCCAGCCTCGACCGGCGAAGCACTGGCAACGCGCCTGTTGCGCGAAAACCATATCCTTGTCGCCGTTCACGGCTGGTCACATGCAAACCATGCCGGCCCGGAGGAAAAGAAACAGGAGCTCGGCCGCCATCGGCCGGCCGACCTCGTACTCGGCGAATTGCGCGATGGCCTTGTCACCCTTCAGGGCCTTTACGGCCCCAGGCTCGTTCCAATGCTCGTGCCGCCCTGGAACAGGATTAGCGCCGAGCTCATCCCGCTGCTTGGAGCACAGGGTTTTGATGCGCTGTCGATATTCGGCAGGACCACGGCTCACAGCCCGATCCGCCTGTTGAACACGCATGTCGACGTCGTAAACCAGCGCGGACAGCGTGGGAACCGCCCGCATGCCGATCTGGTCGCGGAATTGGTTGCAGAGTTGAAGGCACGCTTTTCCAGGGACGATGAGCCGGTTGGCATTCTCACCCACCATCTGGTGCACGGCCCGCCGGAGTGGAAATTCCTGACCCGCCTCTTCCAGGAGACCGGCAAACATCCGGGCGCCGCCTGGATGTCGGCGCGCGATCTGCTGGACTAGATTTCGAGGACCTGATTGTCCCTTGCGGCGAAAGCTCCTGGAAATGCTGCCTTGGCCTCCTGTTCCATCTGCTCGAGCTGCGTGTCGGTTCGCGATGGAGCATGGTGGAACAAGGCAAACTGCTTGGTACCCGCCATCTTGGCCAGTTCGACGCCATGCTGCCAGGTGGAATGGCCGAAGCCCTTGAAGCGCTGCATCTCGTCTTCGTTGTAGGTGCAATCATAGACGGCGAGATCGACGTCCTTCATCATTTCAAGCGCAACCGGATCGTAAACGCCGGGGATATGCTCGATATCGTAGATCAGGGCGACGGAGCGCCCCTGCCATTCAATGCGGTAGCCGATCGCACCGCCCGGATGGTTCAGCATGAAAGTCTTGATCTTGACGCCGGGCCGCGGCTCCAGCGTCTGGCCTGCGTGAAAGTCGCGGAAACTCATCGTCGCCTGGCAGATGTCGGTCTTGACCGGGAACCACGGCGGGCTGATGAACTGCTCGATCATCTCGCGTGTGCTCATCTTGCCGTCGAGATGGCCCGACCAGATCGTCAGGTCGATCGTCGGATAGTAGATGGCCTTGAAGAAGGGCAGGCCGATGATGTGGTCGTAATGGCAGTGGCTGAAGAACAGGTCGACATCCCTGACATCCTCGTTGAGCATGGCAAGCCCGGCTTCGCGCACGCCTGAGCCGGCGTCGAAGATCATCCGGTGTTCACCGCAGCGGATTTCGATACACGAGGTGTTGCCGCCATAGCGATCGAATTCGGGGCCCGAGACCGGGATGCTGCCGCGAACGCCCCAAAACTTTACCTGAAACAGATCTTTACTCATCGCGTCTTCAAAATGGGCCGACCTCTCTACGCCATGGTAATCATACTTTGACGAACAAGCGAAGCGTTGAGTTTTGTCGGCGACCCGTATCCTTCGTGCCGTTTCTACCAGCTGCGAGCAGAATGGTAGATATTTCTAAGCAATCGGTTTTCACGCCAGAACGCAACTGCTTAAGGTTTGTTTTCAGTAAACGGACGATGCGCCTGACAAGATAGGAGACGGCATGGCCCGCATTGCCTGTCTATTAGATGGTTTCTCGACTGCCGGAATACAATTGAGTGCTTCTCCGCCAATAGTATGAGAGCGCCGCGTGCGGTTTGGCCACGGGGCAGGACGACGATCGTGCCCCCTGGTTGCTCCGCCTAATGCAGACCGCCAACGCCAAGCAAGCGCTCGACAGTCGCGTGATCGTCCGACAGCGCCTTTGGCGTACCGGCCCAGGCGAGGCGCCCGCGCTCCAGCACGATCACATGGTCGGCAAAATCAAGCGCGCTCTGGATGCGTTGTTCAACCAGCAGGATCGTCATGTCGCCGGTCTTCGCGAGCTCGGCGAACGCAGCCATGAGCTCCTCGCAGATGACAGGTGCCAGGCCCTCCAGCGGCTCGTCAAGCAGAAGCACCGACGGACGACCAAGGATCGTGCGTGCCGTGGACAGCATCTGCTGTTCGCCGCCCGAAAGCTGGTTGCCAAGATTGCGGCGTCGCTCCTTCAGGCGCGGAAACATGCCATAGGCTTCCTCAAGCGCGCTCTTCGGCCGGCCCTTGAGGCCGACGAAGAGGTTCTCCTCCACCGTCAATGTCGGAAAGATGCAGCGCGCCTGCGGAACATAGCCCAGTCCCTTGTGCGCTCGTGACGCACTTGGCATGGCCGTCACGTCGGCACCACCGATCCGGATCGTGCCGTCGTAGCGTTTGGTCTGCCCGGCGAGCGTCGCAAGCAGGGTGGTCTTGCCCATTCCGTTGCGGCCTAGAACGGCAAGGCGCGCGCCTGATGGAACGGAGAATGAGATGCCTTCGAGAACCCGTGTCGGCCCGTAGCCGGCCGACAGGTTTTCGACCTCAAGCGGCGTGGCTGGCATTGGCATAGCTCCCGAGATAGGCCTCGCGAACGCGGGCATCCTTGGTAACGTCGGCGGGCGATCCATCGAAGATGATCGTGCCTGCCGCGAGAACGACAACGCGCCTGGCGAAACGGAAAACAAGATCCATGTCGTGCTCGATCATCAACACAGCGAGATCGGCGGGCAGGTCGGCGAGCGCCTGCTCGATGCGACCGGTGTCACTCTGGGGAACACCGGCGGCCGGCTCGTCAAGCAGGAGCACCTTTGGCCGCAGGGCCATCGCAACGGCGATTTCCAGGAGCCGCTGCTGGCCGTACGCAATCTCATTCACCTTCCGATGCATGAGGTGGGCGATCCCCAGCGTACTGAGCAGCTCGCAGACTTCATCCATAACATCGGGCATGGCAAGAAAATTCCCGAACATGCGCCCCGTGCGTCCTTGACGCTGGAGGATGGCAAGGGCGACATGCTCGGCCGACGTCATCTCGAGGAAGAGCCGGGTAACCTGGAAGGACCGCACCAGGCCGCGCTTGACACGGCCATTGGCACCAACTTTCGTGACAGTCTCGCCCGCAAGCCGGACATCGCCGGAATCGGGCTGCAAGTTGCCGGTCACAAGATTGACGAAGGTCGTTTTGCCAGCACCATTCGGTCCGATCAGCGCCACGCGATCGCCCGGCGCCATCGACAGCGAGACATCGTTTGTCACGGCAAGGCCGCCGAAGGATTTCTTCAGGTTGGCAACTTCGAAGACGGCGTTCATTGTCCCGCCTCCTTCCTGCGGTTAAAGAAGGCTGCGGCGGAGCCGTAGAGCCCCTTCGGCGCGAACAGGACAACGGCGATCAAAAGCGCGCCCACCATCGTCAACCAGTGGAATGGATTTGCCGCTGAGACATAGTCCTCGAAGAGCATGAAGATCACCGTGCCGGAAAGCCCGCCGAACAGTGAGCCCGTGCCACCAAGAACGAGCATGACCAGTGACTCCGCCGACAGGGTGAAGGAGAGGCTGTCGAGGCCAACGACCTGTGTGGTGATGGCGTTAAGTGCCCCACCGACGCCGGCGACCGCACCCGAGATCACATACATTTTCATCAGGGCAGCCTTTGGCGAGGCGCCCATGGCCTTAATGCGCAACGGATCCTCCTTTATGCCACGGCACAACATGCCGAAGGGCGAGCGCACGATGAGGCGCAGAAGCACAAAGACGATGAGCAGCAGGACAATCGCAAAGACGTAGGCGGTATGGCCGTAGAGATCGAATTCGAAATATCCGAGGATAGGGTCGGCAGAGATCCCCGACAGACCGTCGCTCCCGCCGGTCCAGCTGGATGCCTTGTTGGCGAACTCGTGGAAGAGATGGATGAGCGCGATCGACAGGACGAGTTGCGGCAGGCCATGGCCACGCAGGATAATGACACCGCTGATCAGTCCCGCGACAGCGCCGCCAGCGATGCCCGCAAGGGTCATCAGCAGCGGATCATTGATGCCATAATGCGCCGAGAGAATACCTGCAGCATAGGCGCCCGAACCGAAGAGGGCCGCGTGTCCAAGCGTCGCGACGCCGCAATAGCCCGTGACAAGATCAAGCGAAAGAACAAGCAGAGCGACCGCGACGATGCGGGTAAGCAGCGCAAGATTGTCAGGAAACAGGAAGTAGCCGATGACAGCAACGACCAGGATCGCCACAGCGCCTGCCGCATCACGGCCGAGCGATCGGTGGCGGCGGGCAGAGGCGGAAACGCCTGCTTCGGTGTTCATGACGGCAGCCATTCTATTTCGTCCTTCCCGCCAGACCGCGCGGGAAGATGCAGATGATCGCAATGACCGCGAGGTAGAAGAAGAATTCGCCGAATTCCGGCATCAGGTAGCGTCCTGTCGTATCGATGCCGCCGAGCACGAGGCAGGCGATCAATGCGCCCGGGATGGACCCCGCACCGCCGACCGAAACGACCACGAGGAAGGTCACCATATAGCGCAGCGCGTAGTAGGGTTCGACCGGCAGCAGTTCGGCGCCGACAACCCCGCCGAACGCGGCAAGGCCAACGGCAACGGCAAAGCTTAGCGCATAGACGATCTCGGTGCGTACCCCGAGTGCCGCCGCCATCGCCGCATTGTCGACGGAGGCGCGCAGCTTCACGCCAAAGCTGGTCCTTTCGATCGCATACCAAAGTCCGCCCGCGACTGCGAGACCGCACAGGATAGCAAACAGGCGGTGGACAGGGATGGTTCGGAAGCCAAGGTCCGCCGAGCCCTGCAATCCCGATGGCAGCGGGATCGTCTTCAGGGTTGGACCAAACACGTAATTGGCAATGCCGATGATGCAGAAGGTAATGCCGATCGTCATCAGCACCTGCGTCAGCTCTGGCGCCCCATAAATCCGCCTGTAGAGAAAGCGTTCGACAGGAATTGCGATGATGACGGTCCCAACGACAGCGGCAAGCACCGCAACACCGTAACCGAGCCCGAGATCGCGCCCGGCATAGGACGCGATGTAACCGCCGATCATGGCGAAGGCGCCGTGGGCGAGATTGACGACGCGCATCAATCCCATTGTTACCGACAGACCGATCGAGATGACGAACAGCACCATACCATAGGCAAGCGCATCGACGGCTATGCTGAAGACTGTTTGCATGAGGCTATCCCGATGCTGTTGGAGCGGGCCGGCATTGCGGTGCTGAGAGCGCGCTCGGCGCCGCAAGCATCCCGGTCCGCTACAGATGTCAGAGGTCGTTACTTCGCAGCCGCAAGGCCAGGGTCGCCCTGCTTTTCGAACGTCTGGACTTCCTTGTTGTAATAGGTGCCATCATCGGCCTTGGTGACTTCGCGCAGGTAGATGTTCTGCGTGATATGGCGGCTTTCCGGATCGATCGAGACCGGACCGCGCGGGCTGACCCAGGTCAGGCCCTTGACTGCCTCGACTGCCTTGGCTGCATCCTGCTTGCCGCCGGTCGCCTCGATCATCTTGTAGATGACGTTCATGCCGTCATAGGCACCGACAGCAGGGAAGGACAGTTCCGCCTTGCTGCCGATTGCCTTGGCTGCAGCCTCGACAAACGCCTTGTTCTCCGGCGAATCATGCGAGACGGCATAATGGAAGGTTGTCTGGATGCCGAGAGCAGCATCGCCAAGTGCCGGAAGATCGGATTCCTGCGTCAGGTCACCTGGCGCAAAGAACTTGATACCGGCAGCCTTGAGGCCGTTTTCATTGTAGGCCTTGACGAAGCCGAGCGTCGTCGGACCGGATGGCAGGAAGGCGAAAACGCCCTGCGCGCCGGAATCCTTGATGCGCTGCATGATCGGGCTGAAATCGTTGGTCGAGAGCGGCATGCGGATTGCCTCGACGACCTGACCGCCTTCCTTCTCGAAGGCCGCCTTGAAGGCATTCTCGGCGTCGACGCCCGGACCGTAGTCGCTGACAACGGAGATGACCTTGCTGACGCCGGCGTCATGGGCAACCTTGGCGATCGGCGTCGAGGTCTGCCACGTGGTAAACGAGGTGCGCACCACCAGCGGGCTCTTGGTGACGATTGCCGATGTGGCCGCGTTCATGATGACGAGCGGCGTATTCGCCTGCTTCAGGATCGGCGTCACGGCCATCGCGTCAGGCGTGAAATAGAATCCCGCGAGGTACTGGACCTTTTCCTTGACGACCAGCTCCTGCGCAAGCGCCTTCGACTGCGCCGGGTCGGCCGCGGGCAGATCGCGATAGATCACTTCAACGGTGTTGTCGCCGACCTTGTTGCCGTTGATCGCCATGTAGGCATCGATACCGGCTTTGAAGTTCTTGCCCTGCAGGGCGAACGGACCAGAGAACGGCCCGACGACGCCGACCTTGATGGTATCGGCATAGGCCGCTGTGCTCATGACGACTGCCGCAACGGCGGCCAGAACAAACCGTTTCATAAATCCTCCCATTGACGATGGCGCACTCCTACGCCGCTTTAGTTCACAGCTAAAGCCTTGGCGATAGTGTCTCATTCAAAACGGTAATGTAAAATGAAATAAACGGCAAAAATCATACCCCAAGGGTTATGATTTGTGCCCAATTCGCTTGATATTGCCGGCCAGTTCAAGCGCCAGGCGAAGCGAAGTGGCGGTCGCCATGACCATTTGCGGCAGAATGAGCCATTCCAGCGTCCACGCCGCGCCCGATCGCTCCTGTTCGTGCACCAGCGACTGATGCATGCCGGAGAGTTGGGTCGCATTGAAGCGCGCCAGAGCAACGAGCGTTTCGGCCGCGACCGGGTTTTGCTTGTGCGCCATTGCTGACGAACCACCACCCCCGGATAGCTCGATCTCATCGCCCGCCTGCGCCAGAAGCGCGACATCCTGCCCGAATTTGCCAAGGCTGCCACTGATGAGCGACAGCAGATTGGCGAAATCCGTGACGACCCCGCGTTGGCTTTGCCATTGCGGCGTGTCTGAGAGGCCGAGCTCCTGGGCCAGTGCTGAGCGCACGGCCGGGGCAAGATCCTGAAGCTTGTCGAGAGTACCGGCTGCCCCGCCAAACTGCAGGGGAAAGCCCTGTTCGGTCAGCCGGTCCCGATAACCGGCAAGCGGTGCGCGCCAGGCGCGAAGACGATCAGAGACTGTGATCGCGATCGCAGCCTGCATGCGGGTCCGCCCCATCAAAGCGCTTTTCCCGAACTGCGCGTTGAGACTGTCGAACACCTTGGCAAGCTTCGTGAGCCGATTTGAAAACAGGAACGCGATTGCCTTCAGGCGAACCATCAGGCTGGTATCGATGACATCCTGGCTCGTGGCGCCGAGGTGAACGCAATCAAAGTACGGCTCCCCGACTGCCTCGCGCAGCTGTTTGACGAGATCGGCAACGACAACCCCGTCGCGGGCCGTGGCCGTTCTCAGATTGAGGACATTTGGCTCAAACGTTGCGCAGACCATGCCGATATGGCGTGCCGCTTCATGCGAAATCAGACCGTGAACGGCCTCGGCCCTGGCAAGTGCTGCTTCGAACCCGAGCATGGCGCGAATATCTGCCGCCGCGGAGAAATACGAAGCCGTCTCCTCGTCGCCGAGCAGGCCGGACAGAAACGGGTGATCAAAGGCTGAGATGGTCATCGGTGTCTTTCTTGCTGCGACCGACAACTGCGCCTGCAATGGCCTTAACGCAAGTCCCTGCGGTCAGATATCGAGGAACACGGTCTCCCGGTCGCCCTGCAGCCGGATGTCGAAAGTATAGGTCGATCCGTCACGTTGGGCGATCAGCGTGTCGACGCGTTCCCGGTGCTCGATGCGCAGAAGCAGCGGGTCGGCCTTGTTGGCCTCGGCTTCTTCTGGAAAATACATGCGCGTATGCAGGCCGATGTTGATGCCGCGTGCGACGATCCAGAAGGTGATGTGTGGCGCCATCTTGCGGCCGTCCTTGAAGGGAACGCGGCCCGGCTTGACGGTGTCGAAGGTGAAAACGCCATCTTCGGCGCGTGTCGGGCAACGGCCCCAGCCGGTAAAGTTCGGATCTGCCGTGCCACGCATCTCCGACGGGCTGTTATAGAGGCCGGCGCCGTCGGCCTGCCAGATTTCGATGACTGCATCGCGCACCAGGGCACCGGCACCATCAAAAACGCGGCCTGTCACCGTGATGCGCTCGCCAAGCGTCTTGTCGTTGACCATCACCGTTCCGAGGTCATTTTCATAGACGCCCTTGATGTCACAGAAGTTCGGGGTCAGGCCGATATGGACATAGGGGCCTGCCGTCTGCGAGGGCGTTTCCTTGAGATAGCCGAGTTCCTGAACCATCAGTTCCCCTCCATGCGGTTTTCGAACATCGTCGAGCGGCGGCCGCGCAAAACGATGTCGAACTTGTAGGCGCGCGCATCCATCGGAATCGTATTGCCCCAGTCGAGCGGCGCAATCAATTGCTCGATGGCGCGTCTGTCGGGGATCGTGCCGACGATCGGACACTTCCAGATCATCGGATCACCCTCGAAATACATCTGCGTGATCAGACGCTGGGAAAAGCCATGGCCGAAGATCGAGAAGTGGATGTGGGCCGGGCGCCAGTCGTTGACGCCGTTGGGCCAGGGATAGGCTCCCGGGCGAACCGTGCGAAACGCATACTGACCATGCTCATCGGTGATGCAGCGCCCGCATCCGCCGAAGTTCGGATCGATGGCGGCGAGATAGGTTTCCTTCTTGTGCCGATAGCGCCCGCCGGCATTGGCCTGCCAGAACTCGACAAGGGCACCGGGTACCGGGCGTGCACGTTCGTCGAGCACACGGCCGTGGACGACAATGCGCTCGCCGATGGCACTTTCGCCCGGCCTGGCGAAATTGTGGATCAGATCGCTGTCGAGCTCACCGATGACGGAGTGGCCGAAGACCGGCCCTGTGATTTCCGAAATCGTTCCGTCGAGCGACAACAGCGCGCGCTGCGGCGAACGCAGGACCGAGGTCTTGTAGCCTGGGGTGAAGGCAGGTGCATGCCATTCGCGGTCTCGCGCGAAGAATGCGCCGGTTTCGGGAATGCGGTTGGGAAGATCGGACATCCTATGCCTTTCAGGCCGCCTTGCCGGCGTCCATCTGTTCGAAAACATGCTTGGCGATCTTGATGGCGTGATTGGCGGCGGGAACGCCGGCATAGATCGCCACGTGCAGCAACGCTTCGCAAATATCATCGCGCGAGGCGCCGGTGTTGGCGGTGGCGCGGACATGCATCGCCACCTCGTCGTCCTGGCCAAGTGCTGCCAGAAGCGCGATCGTCACGATCGACCGCTCGCGGCGCGTCAGTGTCGGGCGCGACCAGACATGTCCCCAGGCCGCTTCCGTGATCAGGTCCTGGAACGGCTTGTCAAACGGGGTCGAGCTTGATTCGGCGCGATCGACATGGGCATCGCCCAGCACGGCACGGCGCGTCGCCATACCCTGCTCGAAGCGCTTCGACGGCTGGTGGAGTTCACTCATGGGCTCTTTTCTCCCTGCAATGCGAAATCGATGAATGCGCGGATGATTGCCGTCAGCGCTTCCGGCTGCTCGACGCAAGGGATATGGCCCGCATCGCGTATGATCTCGAAGCGGGCGTTGGGAATGAGCCTGGCCGTCGACTTGACGAGATCGGGAGGCGTCGAGCCGTCCTGATCACCGACAATGCAGATCGTCGGAACGTTGATCCTTGAGGCCACGTCCGTGTAGTCGGCATCGCGGATTGCCTCGCAGGTGGCAAGATAGCCTTCCACCGGCTGGCGCACGAGCATGTTGCTGTAGCCGTGATAGGCCGTGTTCTCCGGTCGCCGGAAAGCCGGCGTGAACCAGAGCTTCATGACGCCGTCGACAATGCTCGCAATACCCTTGCTGGCGACGGTTGCAATCCGTGTATTCCAGCTCTCGGTGGTGCCGATCTTGTGCGCCGTATCGCAAAGGATCAGTCCCTGCACCATGTCGGGCCGCGCCTTGTAGAGCGCCTGAGCAATCAGCCCGCCCACGGAAAGACCGCAGATGAAGGCCTGCTTGACCGCCAGAAGATCGAGCAGGCCGGCAAGATCGGAAGCATGATCTTCGATCGAATAGGGAACCTGGCCGACATCGGAAAGCCCGTGGCCTCGCTTGTCGTAGACAATGATCGCGTAGTCCCCGGCCAGTCGTACGATCACGTCGCGCCAGATGCGAAAATCGGTGCCAAGCGAATTAGCAAAGACGATGACCGGCTTGTCAGCGGGGCCGCTGATCAGCTGGTAGTGGATCGCGATGTCGTTGATACGGGCAAACTGCACGGCAAATCTCCTCTCCGTGCCGGTCTCCATGCAAGTCGCGGCCGACTTGAATGAGAGGGGCCGACACAGACCCTGGTTCAAATTGGATGTTTAATCTGGTTAGGTAAAATGATATTTCGTGGCATTTCGATAACTCCGGAGTTATGAAATCCATGATCGACAGTCGGGTGAAGTTTCGTCATCTACAGACATTTGTCGAGGTGGCGCGGCAGAAAAGCGTGATGAAGGCAGCCGGATTGCTCAATGTCAGCCAGCCGGCGGTGACGAAGACGATCCGCGAACTGGAGGAGGTGCTTGGCGTTGCCGTCTTCGAGCGCGACGGGCGCGGCATCAAGATCACCCGCTATGGCGACGTTTTTCTGCGCCATGCGGGAGCAGCGCTCACCGCCTTGCGCCAGGGCCTTGATTCGGTATCCCAGGAGCGTTTCGGCGAGGCCCCGCCGATCCGCATCGGCGCCTTGCCGACGGTTTCGACGCGGATCATGCCGCGCGCCATGGAGCTTTTCCTCAAGGAAAACACCTGGAGCCGCATCAAGATCGTGACGGGAGAGAATGCGGTGCTCTTGGAGCAGCTGCGCGTCGGCGACCTCGATCTCGTCGTCGGGCGGCTTGCCGGCGCGGAAAAGATGGCCGGCTTTTCCTTCGAGCATCTTTACTCGGAACAGGTCGTCTTTGCGGTTCGTGCAGGCCATCCGCTGCTGAAATCGCGCCAGTCGCTGTTTTCGAACCTCAGTGAATATACCGTGCTGATGCCGACGCGCGCCTCGATCATTCGCCCCTTCGTGGAAAGCTTCCTGATTGCCAATGGCGTCGCAAGCCTGCCGAACCAGATCGAAACGGTCTCCGATTCATTTGGCCGCGCCTTCGTACGGTCGAGCAACGCCATCTGGATCATTTCCACAGGTGTGGTCGCAACCGATGTCGCCGACGGCCTCCTGGAAGTCTTGCCGATTGACACCAGCGAAACAAAAGGACCGGTTGGACTGACAATGCGCACGGACGCCATTCCCTCGCTGCCGCTTTCGATCCTCATGCAGACATTGCGGGAGGCGGCGACAGAGGTTGCCGCCAAGATCTAGCGACCCTGTTGCGGATACGGCCTGCGTGGTATCGTCCAGCTCATGCAACTGCGCGTGGGAGCCACACTATGGGAAGTGCAGCCGCATTACATGGAACATGGAGAATGGTATCCTGGACGCGCCGCGCTGTTGCGACCGGGGTGGTTACGAATGCGATGGGACCCGACCCCGTCGGATATCTCTCCTATCATCCGGATGGCCGGGTAATGGCTGTGGTCGTCAGCCGCGAACGGCCAGCGCTGAAAGGCGACGTCCCGACGGACGCCGAAAAGGTCGCGCTGTTCGATTCCATGCTCGCCTATGCCGGAACCTACACCTTCGAGAATGGACGCGTGGTGCACCATGTCGATGCGAGCTGGAATCCGGCCTGGGGCGTCAGCGACCTGATCCGGCCGTTCTCCATCGACGGCAACAGGCTTGTCATCAGCGGCGCACCTGGTGTCGATCCAAAGAACGGCGAGGAAGTCGTCTACGAACTCGAATTCCGCAAGGTCTGACGCCAGCAAGCCTGCCAGCCGACAGAGGTCCCGATCGATGGGCGAGCAGCGGTGGGACGCATGAACCACCGCCGCTCTCCGTGCACCCCTTCCGTGGATGGCGGAAGGGAAGCTAGTAGGGAAGGCCGACGTAGTTTTCCGCGAGCGCAGTCGAAGCTGCGCGTGAATGCGTCAGATAGTCGAGTTCGGCTTCCTGAATCTTTTGGTCGAAATCACCGGTATCGGGGAACCGGTGCATCATCGTTGTCATCCACCAGGAGAAACGGACCGCCTTCCAAACCCGGGCGAGTGCCTTTTGGGAGTAGGTGTCGATGCCTGCGTTCGAACGATCCTGGTAGTGTTCGATCAGGCCCGAGAACAGATAATGCACGTCGCTCGCGGCGAGATTGAGGCCTTTCGCACCGGTCGGCGGAACAATATGAGCGGCGTCGCCGACAAGGAACATGCGGCCAAAGCGCATCGGCTCGGCAACGAAGGAGCGAAGCGGTGCGATCGACTTCTCGAAGGAAGGCGCGGTCACAAGTGCGTCGGCATGATGCGCAGGCAGGCGGCGGCGAAGTTCGTCAAAGAAGCGGTCATCGCTCCAATCCTCGACCTTTTCATCGAGTGGACACTGGATGTAGTAGCGGCTGCGATGCTCCGAGCGCATGGAACAGAGCGCAAATCCCCGCGGGTGGTTGGCATAGACCAGCTCATGGTTGACGGGAGCGACCTCGGCCAGAATTCCAAGCCAGCCAAAGGGGTAGATCTTCTCGAATGTGCGCAGCGACTTTTCGGGAACCGCCTTGCGGCTGGCACCATGGAAACCGTCACAGCCGGCGATGAAATCACAGTCGATGCGGCGCGTGGCACCATCCTTTTCGTAGGTAACGTGAGGGGCCGATCCATCGAAATCGTGCGGCTTGACATTCGCTGCCTCGTAGATCGTCAGTGCGCCGCTGGCTTCGCGTCGCTCCATCAGGTCGCGGGTGACTTCCGTTTGCCCGTAGATCATGACGCGCTTGCCGCCGGTCAGACCGAACAGGTCGATGCGATGGTCGCGCCCATCGAAGGCAAGGGAAAAGCCGTCATGCGAAAGACCTTCGGCATGCATGCGCGCGCCAGCCTTTGCCTCATCGATAAGTCCAACGGTTCCTTCTTCCAGCACGCCGGCGCGTACGCGGCCAAGGATGTAATCCTTGCCAACGCGGTCCAGGATGACGTTGTCGATGCCGGCTTCCGTCAGCAACTGGCCAAGCAAAAGTCCTGAAGGGCCGGAGCCAATGATGGCTACCTTGGTGCGCATGGTGTCCTCCCGCACTTGTCTTTTGTCAAATCTTGACCGGGCAAGGCGCCATCAACAATGGACAAATCCATCATGAAATTGCACAAAGCGAACATCGGGTGATGGAGGCAGGAATGGTAACGATTGTGCCGACCTACGAGCTCTACGGCGAGAATACCGGCAGGAAGCCGGAGTTTTGGCTGCACTGCGAAACAATTCCCGCCCGCAGCAGCCTGCATCATTTCGAGATCCGGCCACATCGCCACGACAGTTTCTTTCAGATATTGTACATTGATAGCGGCTCCGGCGAGGCAATGTTCTCAGGCGCCTGGCACCCGATCGAAGGTCAGTCGGTCATTACCGTTCCCCCCGGCCTCGATCACGGTTTTCGTTTCTCCAGGGACATCGACGGCTTCGTCATCACGGTGTTGAGCTCGCATCTGAAGGCCATCCCCGGCGACCGCAGCCGCCTCGGCGAGTGGATGGCATCGCCGCATCTGACGAGGCTCGACATGCACGATGAGGAAGCGCGCTACGTGGCTGCCTGCCTGCAGCGGCTCGGACGCGAATTCGCGCAGCGCAAAAGCGGGCGCAACGACCTGCTGGAGTCCTATCTGACGTCGGCATTGTTGTTGACCGCGCGTCTCTCCTCTGAAAGACAGGACGACGAGGCGGCCGCCGACGAGAATGAACGTCGCATGGAGCTGCTGCACGGCCTGATCCAGCGGCATTTCAAATCGCACCAGCCGGCAGCTTTCTATGCCAGGGCGCTCGGCATCTCGCCGACCCACCTGAACCGGATCGTGCGCGCCACGAGCGGTTACGGTGCGCATGAGTTGATTGCCCGAAAGCTCCTCGATGAGGCAAAACGCGAGTTGGTCTTCACCTTTGGCAGCGTCCAGGAGATCGCTTACCGGCTCGGGTTTTCAGACCCCGCCTATTTCTCGCGCTTCTTCCTCAAACAGGCTGGCCAGACGCCTCGATCATGGCGCATGGCGGAGCGTGCGAAGCTTGGTGTCTAGCGCAGCACGAGGCTGAGCGCCTTCTGTGTCTCTCGAAGGAGCGGCAGGTAGCGAGCCGGCATTTCCGCGGCTGGCGCATGGGCTGCAGGTGCGCCGATATTGATTGCCGCCACCGTCTGCCCGCGATCGTTTTCGACCGGAACTGCAATGGAGCAGAGGCCTATTTCCAGTTCCTGGTCGATCACGGCGTAACCCTGATCGCGCACACGCCGAAACTCCGCCATCAGTTCCTCGACGTCGGTCTTGGTGTTTGGCGTATTTTGCTTGAGGTCGGTGCGGGCAAGGACTGCCCTGGCCTCGGCCTCCGGCAGCGCTGACAGCAGGACGCGCCCCATCGAGGCACAGAAGGCTGGAAGGCGGCTGCCCGGTGTCAGGTTGATCGACATGACACGCCGCTGCGAAGCGCGGGCGATATAGACGATCTCCGTGCCATCGAGCACGGAGGCAGATGCGCTCTGCCCGGCTTTTTCCGACAATTGATCGAGATGCGGCTGGATGAGGACGGGCAGGGGCGTTGCCGAGAGATAGGAGTGCCCGAGCCGCAGAATCTTGGGCGTCAGGGCGAAAAACTTGCCGTCATATTCGGCATAGCCGAGTTCGGCCAGCGTCAGCAGCGACCTGCGCACCGTGGCGCGGTCGAGGCCGGTCAGCTTCGCGGCGTCGGCGATCGAAAGCCGCTGGCGGGTCTCCTCGAACGCCTCGATGACCTTCAGTCCTCTGGCAAAGCCGCTGACAAAATCGGTTTCTCGCATGGTTCCTCCTTTGCTCGCGGGCTTGTTGCTAGATCCCGGTCAGAATGCCAGCGCCTATTATTTTGTGCGATATACGAACAAATGTCAAATACCGCACAAAATGCCTTGCCCGCCCTGCCTCCGCGTTTTATCCATCGGTGAAGGGCGCAGAGGAGCATCTCGCCGGCAAGGAGTGATCCAGCATGGACAAGACTATCGGGAGCACGGCTGAGGCCATCTCCGAAATCGGAGACGGAGCGACCGTCATGATTGGCGGCTTCGGCGGGTCTGGCGCGCCGATCGAACTGATCCACGCCCTGATCGACAAGGGGCCGAAGAACCTCACGGTGATCAATAACAATGCCGGCAACGGCCGCATCGGGATTGCCGCGATGATCGACGCCGGCATGGTGAGGAAGATGATCTGCTCCTTCCCGCGCTCGTCCGACCCGCGCGCCTTCACGGACAGGTATCTTGCGGGAGAGATCGAGCTGGAGCTGGTGCCTCAGGGAACGCTTGCCGAGCGCATCCGCGCTGGCGGCGCCGGCATCCCGGCCTTCTACACGCCGACGGGTTACGGCACCGAACTTGCCGAGGGCAAGGTCATCGCTGAATTCGACGGCCGGCATTATGTGCAGGAGCGCTGGCTGAAGGCGGATTTCGCCATCGTCAAGGCCCATGTTGGCGACACCCACGGAAACCTCACCTACAACAAGGCGGCGCGCAACTTCAATCCGCTGATGTGCATGGCGGCGGGCAAGACCATCGTCCAGG
This sequence comes from Rhizobium sp. 42MFCr.1, assembly GCF_000377185.1. Classification (NCBI taxonomy): domain Bacteria; kingdom Pseudomonadati; phylum Pseudomonadota; class Alphaproteobacteria; order Hyphomicrobiales; family Rhizobiaceae; genus Rhizobium; species Rhizobium sp. 42MFCr.1. The sequence continues at coordinate 2,375 of NZ_KB897825.1, read as the reverse complement.
TTTCCAGCATCGTTCCCGCCGGCGGCATCGACCCAGAGCATGTCGTCACCCCCGGCATCTTCGTCGACCGTGTCGTCGAGGTCGCCAATCCCGCCCAGGAAGAAGAGCTCGTTCGAGCCGGAGTGGTCTATCAATGACCGTCGATATCAGCATCATCAACACCCGCGAAGACATCAAGCTTTCCAATGCCAGCATCGCATGGCGCGCAGCCCAGGACATTGCCGACGGTGCCTATGTGAACCTCGGCATCGGCTTTCCGGAAATGGTGGCACGCTATCAGCCGCCAGGCCGCCAGGCGATTTTCCATACGGAGAACGGCATCCTCGATTTCGGCGAGGCACCGCCCGCCGGGGAGGAGAACTGGGATCTCATCAATGCCGGCAAGCGGCCGGTGACGCTGAAGCCCGGCTCGGCCTTCTTCCACCATGCCGACAGTTTCGCCATGGTTCGCGGCGGCCATCTCGACGTCGCGATCCTCGGCGCCTACCAGGTGGCGCAGAATGGTGACCTCGCCAACTGGAGGGTCGGCGCCAAGGGCGTGCCGGCGGTCGGTGGCGCCATGGATCTCGTGCACGGCGCCAAGCAGGTCTGCGTCATTACCGAGCACGTCACCAAGAACGGCGAGCCGAAGCTTGTCGACAAATGCACCTTCCCGCTGACCGGGGTCGGTTGCATCACCCGCGTCTATACGAGCCATGCCGTGATCGACATCGTGGAAGGCCGTTTCGTGTTGCGCGAGAAGCTTGCCGCCATGACGCTCGAGGAATTGCAGGCGATGACCGGCGCGCCCCTCTACATCGACGGTCCGGTTGCCGATCTCGTCGTCCCGGAACTCTAAGGGAGAAGCCTGATGACCGAAGCCTATATCTGTGACTATATCCGCACCCCGATCGGGCGCTTCGGCGGTTCGCTGTCAGCGGTTCGCGCTGACGATCTCGGCGCCGTGCCGTTGAAGGCGCTGATTGAGCGCAACGGCAATGTCGACTGGGAAGCGGTTGACGATGTGATCTTCGGTTGCGCCAACCAGGCCGGCGAAGACAACCGCAATGTCGCTCGCATGTCCTCGCTGCTGGCGGGCCTGCCGGTCTCGGTGCCAGGTACGACCATCAATCGCCTCTGTGGTTCTGGCATGGACGCCATCATCGCGGCTGCCCGCGCCATCAGGGCAGGCGAAGCCGAACTGATGATTGCAGGCGGCGTTGAAAGCATGTCGCGCGCGCCCTTCGTCATGCCGAAGGCGGAAACGGCATTCTCCCGCCACGCAGAGATCTACGACACGACGATCGGCTGGCGTTTTATCAATCCTTTGATGAAGAAGCAGTACGGCGTCGATTCCATGCCGGAGACCGGCGAGAACGTCGCCGAGGACTACAAGGTCTCGCGCCAGGATCAGGACGCCTTTGCGGTTCGAAGCCAGGCCAGGGCCGCGGCCGCGCAGGCCAATGGCCGGCTGGCAAAGGAAATCACCTCCGTCACCATCCCCCAGCGCAAGGGCGATCCTGTCGTCGTGGAGAAGGATGAGCATCCGCGCGCGACGACAATGGAAGCGCTTGCCAAGCTTGCCACACCCTTCAAGAAAGAGGGCGGGACAGTGACAGCAGGCAATGCCTCCGGTGTAAATGACGGCGCTGCCGCCCTGATCATTGCCAGCGAAGCTGCTGCCAGAAAGTATGGACTGACACCGATCGCCCGCATTCTGGGCGGAGCGGCTGCCGGCGTGCCGCCGCGCATCATGGGTATCGGCCCGGTTCCGGCATCGCGCAAACTGATGGCACGGCTTGGCATGACGCAGGATCAGTTCGACGTCATCGAACTCAACGAGGCATTCGCCTCGCAGGGTCTGGCGGTTCTGCGCGAACTCGGCGTAGCCGACGATGACGGCCGTGTGAACCGCAACGGCGGCGCCATCGCGCTTGGCCATCCGCTCGGCATGTCCGGCGCGCGCATCACGGGGACGGCTGCAATGGAACTGCGGGAAGCCAGTGGGCGCTACTCGCTGTCGACCATGTGCATCGGCGTCGGCCAGGGGATTGCCATCGCGCTCGAGCGCGTCTGATTTCCATCGCCAAACGAAAACGGCGCGGAGATCGTCCGCGCCGTCAGACTGCTGACAAACCCGTCGATATTTTCGGCGGGTTTGTTTTTTGGACGTTGGTTGTTTTAGTTGGGTTCTGAGGCGGGGCGAAGTTGGCGGCCTCTGGCCCTCATGCGATGGCTGGTCTGGGTGGCTTGGTGAGCGCCATGGCGATCTTCTTGATGTTTTGGGCGGCTGCAGCCAGCAGGCACTGGCATGCGACGCGGGTGAGACTTCGAAAGCGGGCATAGCGATGCCCGTGAAGCTGCTTGGCATCGGCAAACGAGCGCTCGACCGTCTC